>CANQAH010000068.1 GCA_947588885.1 uncultured Clostridia bacterium | reverse complement strand
CAGCAATATTCCAAAAAGATATTGGACAGATTTAAAAAGAAAATTAGAAAAAGAAGGAAGTGAAAGAATTGATGAAGTGTTTGATCCTGAAATTGCAGTTAATAGAGCTGTTGAATATTATAGAAATAAAAGATATACAGACGAATGGATAAAAGCTAGATTAAGTGGAATAGTTGATAGATTTAAACTTACTGATGTTTGGAAAGAAGGCGGAATTACTAAACCAATGGAATTTGCACTTCTAACAAACGAAATATATAAAGGCTGGTCTGGAATGAAAGCTAGTGAATATAAGAAACTAAAAGGACTTAGAAAAGAGTCTTTAAGAGATAATATGACAGATATAGAAGTTGCTCTTACTAATATTGGAGAAATTGCAACAAAAGATATAGCAAAAGAAGAACACCCACAAGGTTTAAAAGAAAATTTAAATGTAGCAAAGCGCGGCGGAGGAGTTGCAAAAGGGGCAAAAGATTTATACGAAAAAGAAACTAAAAAATCGGCTATATCTAAAAATAATAGTTTAAATTATAAGTATATAGATGAAAAATTATTAGAAGATAAAAAATAAATGATTTCAAAGGTTTCGAATTAGATACCTGAATGGATATATGATGATTTTGTGAAAAAAATGTATAAAATCCGTCGAATTTGACGAGTTTAGAAAAAATATTCACTTTTTAACTGATAAATGATAAAGTTTCAGTTAGAAAATGAACGGTATAAAAATATGAATGGTATAGATATACGTAAAAATTAAAAAGTAGGTGAAAATTATGCAAAAAAATAATGATGAAAAAAGTTTTTCTAAAGTCAGACTTTCTTGGTATCCTGGACATATGGCAAAAACCAAAAAACAGATAACTGAAGATTTAAAATTAGTTGATGTTGTAATAGAAATATTAGATGCTAGAATTCCAATATCAAGCCAAAATCCAGACATATCACATTTAATTAATAATAAAAAAAGACTAATCATATTAAATAAAGCTGATTTGGCAGAAGAAAATGAAACTAAAAATTGGATAGAATATTTTCAGCGAAAAAATATTCGAGCAATTGAAACTGATTCAAATCAAGGCAAAGGAACAAACCAAGTCACATCAAAAATTGAAAAATTAATGTCAAATGAATTAAAAATACAAAGTGACAAGGGAAGAATTAGAAAAACAATAAGAGTAATGATTGTAGGAATACCAAATGTGGGAAAATCGTCTTTCATAAATAGAATTGCAAAGAAAACTGCAATGGAAGTTGGGAATAGACCAGGAGTAACTAAACAAAAACAATGGATAAGAATAGGACAACAAATAGAATTATTAGATACACCAGGTATTTTATGGCCTAAATTTGAAAATGAAAAAGTTGGATTAAATTTAGCATATACAGGAAGTATAAAAGAAGATGTAATTGAAAAAACAGAAGTGGCATATTCTTTGATAAAATATTTAGATGAAAATTATCCAGAAAAATTGTATGAAAAATATAAGATAACAAAAGAAGAAATTGAGAATATAAAAAAATATCCTAACTATCATCTAGAATTAATGCATTTAATTGGAAGAAAAAGAGGAGCACTTATATCTGGAGGAGAAATTGATGAAGAAAAAGTTGCAAAAATAGTATTAGATGATTTCAAAAATGGAAAAATTGGAAGAATAACTTTAGAAAAAGTAGAAAGGAAGTAAAATTGGAATTAATCGAAAGAGTAAAAGAAAAAGAAGAAGTAAATCTTTTATCTCCACTAACATGGGCATATGTTGGAGATGCAATTTATGAACTTCACATTAGAACAACATTAGTTAATAAAACAAAGTTAAAACCACATAAATTACATATAGAATCAATCAAATATGTAAAAGCAAAAGCGCAAGCCGATTTATTAAAACAAATAATGCCAGAACTGACAGATGAAGAAAAAGAAATAGTAAGAAGAGGAAGAAATGCAGAAAATCATCATTTACCTAAAAATGCTGATCCACAAGATTATATGTATTCAACAGCTTTTGAGGGATTAATAGGTTTTTTATATTTGACAAAACAAGATGATAGATTAAAAAAAATATTAGAACTTTGCATTAAAGAATGATGAAATATCAATGTAGTAAGAATAAAAAATCTTATACATGTTGTCAAAGAAGTTAATGTCACTACCATTAACTTCTTTTTATATAATAGGAAAGTTCTTTAAACTTTTCTATTATATAAAGGCTTCGTCCAATTTGCATACAAATTTCTGTAAAAAAATTGAGATAAGAACCAAAAGCAATATTAGTAAGAAAATAATGTTACTTGATTTGCTATTCATTTTTTCTTGATTTTTGAACAATTAGTATGTATAATGAGAAAAATGTAAAAAAAAGGAAGTTGTATAAGATGCTTTTAGATTTATTGGACGAAATCAAACAATACTTGATTGATTTAATTAAATGGATAATAAAAAAAGGAAGATATATTTTATTAGCTTTAATTATATTAATAGGAATAATATTAATATTTTATTTGCCTAGAAGAGAACCGGAAAAAGTTGAATCTCAAGAATTGTATGTTTTTGGTGTATCAATATCAAATTTAGCTAGTGGGATAACTATAATTACAATTCCAATTACAGCCATATGGGCATTGTATCAATATAAAAAGAGTGTAAAAAATAGACAACAAGAAAGAGCATCAAATATAGCCAAAGAATTTGCTGAAAACTTAGTTGAGAAACTATCGATAATAGAAAAAGCATATATCAATTCGGATTTTTCAAAATTTATGCTTGCTAAAGAAGAATCTGTGAATAAAATTAAATATTTTAATAGAGATGAAATTAGAAATATTTTTCAAAAAGATTCATATCCAGATGATTATATAAAATATAGAAAAGCCAACAAAAAGCAATTAGATGATATATACCATTTAGTATTATATTGCAAAAACTCTGAATACGATAATTCACCAAATAAATTTGATGATATAAAGAAAAGAATTCTAGAAAATAAAATTACGTCAAAAGATAGAAAATGCTTAAAAGAAGGAATAAAAAAATCTAAAGATTTACCTTATCACTTTTTGGAACTAGAAAGTAATGTATTAAATAAATTAGAATATATTTGTATGGAAATATATAGTAAGTCAGCGGATTCAGATTATATTTATCAATCTTTGCATCAAATGTTTTTAAAAGGAATTAGAACATTATATTTGGAAATTTCTATAACAAATAAAGACTATGTTGATAAATTATATATTAATATAATTCGAGTTTATAATTTATGGCAAAAAAAATATTTAAAAGAGAAAAAAAGGGAAGAGAAAAGAAAAAGAAAGTCAAATGACAGATTTAATTAGAAATAAAAGCAGTATTACAAAATACTGCTTTTATTATATTATAGGAAAGTTCTCCGAATTTCCTATAATATAAAGGCTTCGCCCAAATTGCACACAAATTTTTTAAATAAAAATTTGGCGCTTAGAACAAAGACGCGGACTTTGCAATAAATTTATATAGTATGACATATAAAAATGTCCGCTTTTGTTCATATACTTGAAAAATTAGTTGTTCCATTAAAATCATTAAAATCTATATCTTTCACAACAGGTATTTTATCCATCCAATCTTCATACATAAGCATTACCCCCTTAATATTTACTAATATTATATGTATATTATAAAAAAATGTCAACATGAATTTACTCAGCTACTTATGAAAAATTTTTTTAATTTTATTTATAAATTTTTTAAACCAATTTTCCTTATATTCTACAATTGATGTTTCTTTTGGAGGTTCTTCTTTTACTATATTTTTAGGTTCTTCTTTTTTGAATAAATTATCAGTATTATATTTTTCTCTTAAAATTTCTTGATATTTAGCTTCATTTTTTATTAAATTATTTTTGAATTTTTCTTTTTGCTCATTTGTTTCGCACCAATAATTAAAACATATTACAGAAATTATAGCTTTTGATTCATCTAGAAGAGGTAATTCTTTTAAAGATTTTGTATAATCAAAATTACATTTATAATCTTTAGATGCATTTTGTTCTAGATAATTTAGAAAATTTTTAGGTATTTTATTTACATCTTCTTTTCTAATACCTTTTAAATATTCTAAAACCTCTGCCATTGCATTTTTATAAGTCACACTAATCATATTATTTCTCCACATCCTTATTAGAATTAGAAGATTCAATTTGTGAACTTTGTTGAGAATCTTCTCTTATTATTTTTGTTGCTTTTTGTAAAGAAGATGTTTTTAAACTTTCATCGCCAATACAATCTTCATATCCAGCTTTTCCACTATTATCTGGGTTTTCTGGTAAATGTAAAGTTTCAGGAGCATAAGGACCTTCTTTTTTTTCCCATCTAGAATCATAAAATTTATCAATTTTTTCAGCTATTGTTTGAATTCGAGTTTGTTTTAAATTTTCTTCAGATTGTTTTATGTATTCTTCTAAACTTAGTCCTGATGACTGAAAATCATGACTGTCATTTCCTTTTAAAGGGAGTGGTGAAAGAAAATCCTGTGTTGAAACACCTAAATTTTTTAATTTTTTATTCAATTCTGATTCATATGTTTCCCAATTTATACCTTTTGATGTTATTTTATTTTTAAAATCCTCATCAAGATAAAAAGGTAGTTCTTTATATAAATTGCTTAGTAAATTAGTAATTCCTTCTATATAAAAATTTTCTCCGTATTGATTTTCGTTGAAATTTTGATAATTTAATCGTTGATTTTCTTGTAAAAGCATATTTTCGATAGTTTGAATTTGAGATGTTATTTGTTGTACAATATCTTTTCCAGATTGTTCAGGAAGAACTCCACCATATTCTTTAATAAAATTTCTAGTATTAAAGCGTTGAGATACTTTTTTGACTACATCTATTGGTTTTTTACTTTCTGGATCCTTTTCAGTAAAATCTTTATAGCTTAATCCTATCTCAGATAATTTTGTATCTAATTTTTTTTGATAATCTTCATAATTAATTCCTAATAATTCTTTTTGTTCTTTATTTATTTCTCCAAATCTACCTAAATCATCGCTTAAATGTTCTGTTACATATTGAAGAGCGAGTTTACCGATTCTTTTATCACCAGGATTTGTACTTTCCATTTTTTCCATTATAGCTTTTATTCTATTAATATTTGTAAATGAAATATCTTCTTCAAAATAATCTGTCGTGTTATGTCCTAAATATTCTTCAATTAATGAATTTTCAATAATTCTTTTTTGCTGTAAAGGACCTTTTTCGCTGTCTAAAACATCTGGTATAATTCCCAAACTTTCATTTGAATTCCATTTTAATTGTATATAGCTCATTCCTAATGGTAATAACTTTGAATTTATATTAGCTATATCATCAGTAATATCAATTCCAGCTTTTTGTGCACATTCAATTGCTTTAAAAGTTGATGTAATATAATCTTCAGGAACTCCCATACTTTGTATATGATTATTATTTTTTAATTCTTCTATTGTTAAATATGGAAGCAACTTTTTAATTTCAGAAGCAGCTTTTATATTAGTTTCTGCTTTAGATGCGATACTGTCCTTCCATTTATTATATGAATATTGATTTAAATCTATTGCTTCATCATCTCTAGTATTGGCTGTTTCACTAAATTGTAAAGGTTCAAATTTTTTTGAAGAAATTTGTGATAAAATCGTATCTAAATTAACTTTATCATTAATATCGAGTTTAATTTGTGATAAAAAAACAGATCTGTCAACAATATTTGCTGTTTTATGTGATATTTCTTCATTATATTGATATGGACCAGTTTGAAAATTTTGTATTTCTAATAGTTCTTGTAATTTTGAATCTAGTTTAGGATTTAAAAATTTAGTATTATCATTTAATGGAACATATACTGTTCCACTTTGAAATCCATTTTCTTGTAATTCTTTACGAATTTCATCACTAGCTATTGTTAAATACCAGTTTTGATCTTTATCTATGTATGAAATAAATTTTCCATGTATACAATATCGTAATCTTTTATCTTCATCATGTTTTTGTAAATTTATAGCTGTACCAGAGGAGGTTTCAATATTTGCTCCATCTAATTGAATACTCATTGCGGATATAGCATTAGGTACATCATAACCTACATTTCCTACCTTAAGAAGTTCAGCACTTTTTAATACATCTTCATTTATAATTCCATCCTCAATTAGTTTGTTAAATATTGCATTTCTAAAAGAAGAACCATATTTACTTGCAGCATTATCAAGTTCAAATACTTTTTCTATTAATTGTTTTCTTGCCCCAAGATAAGAATCTGACAATTCACCCTTTATCATTTTTTTTCCTTTCAAATATATAAATTTCATTTATAATTCTTAAATTTATTATAAATAATAGAACAATTGATGTCAACGAATGATACTATTAACTATTTAAGTTGTATTAACAAATATTTAGTGATTGCAGTAAAAAAATATTAAAGCAAATAACTAATGTGATAATTAACAAAAAAAGCATTAAGCATAAAATAATAAAATGCTTGATGCTTTAATATTTTATTAAATTGGTCACTCATACCCTTTGCAGATTACATATTGTTCGCTTTTGTTCTTGACAAAAATATTTAATTTTGATATTTGTAAAAATATAGGTTACACAAAAAAGAGATTTAGTAATTTTTAATGAAATTATAGAAGAAAGGTTGGAAGTTGTATGGGATTTTTTGATAAATTATTTCATGGTTTTTATTACGTTGTTGATGAAAAAGCATTAAAAGAATACTTAGAAAGAGAATTAAATTTTTCAATAGAAAATAGTCTAGAGGCATCTGCTAATTTAAATATTTATTTGAATAATGAAAAACATCATATTCAAGTATGTAATTATGCAGATTCTCAATTTGAAAAAGAAAAAGGGTTAATTGTGTATTATGATAAGGAAGAATACAAAACATTAGAAGAACTATATAATTCTAAATTAAATAATTTACCTGAATATTTTAAAATAGAACTTATAGACATGGATAACGATTTTTTGAAAGAATATAAGAAAAATCATCCTGAATTAAACATTGAAAATTATTAAAAATTCCAGAAATGAATATTAAAAACAATGTTTATATAACAAATCCACCATATTTTTAATAATATGGTGGATTTACTTATACTAGCGGTGAACCGAAACTTTTTAAATACGAACCCTATAATTTAAGAAATGGAATAATAATATATTTTTATTATTCGTAATGTCCTTTGCATTGAACAACTTCTATTTCTTCATTATTTATTCTATAAACTAATCTATTAACATCAT
>CANQAH010000067.1 GCA_947588885.1 uncultured Clostridia bacterium | reverse complement strand
ATGTGCAGTGTCTTATTACTATTACCTAAGAAATCATTTTCTGATTATGTTTCTGATCTTAGAGAACAGCAAGCAAATCTACAAAGCCAATTAGAGGCATCAAATGCACAGGTTGAAGTTATACAATCTGATATTTCAGAACTTGCTGCACAAATAACAGCACTTAATGAAGAAATTACTTCACAAGAAATAGAGGTTGAATTTTTAAAAAATCAAAAAGTACAATTGGAAGAAGCAATTGAACAAGCAGAAAAAGACTTAGAAACAGCAACAGAAGATTACAATGTTCAAAAGGCAGCTTTGGAAAAAAGACTAGTTGCATCTTATAAAGCTGGAGATTCTACGTATTTAGATGTATTACTACAGTCAAAATCACTTTCAGATTTTATATCAAATTATTATATGATAGAGCAAATAGTTGAAAGTGATAGTAAGATGTTGAATGATATTACTCAAAAAAAGCAAGACCTGGAACTTGCAAATGTAGAACTAAAAAAACAAAAAAAACAATTAAATGAAACAGTTGAAGAAAGTGAAAACAAAGCAGTTTCTTTGGAAAATATGAGGGTCATAAATAACAGCTATATTTCTCAATTATCAGAAGAGGAAGCCCAATATACAAACGAAATTATTGATATGCAAAATGAAGTAAAGAAAGTTGAAACAGAAATTTTACAGGCAGCAACTCTTAATATTGGATTTGGATATGTTGGAGGGGAAATGGCATGGCCAGCACCAGGATATACAAGAATTACATCACCATATGGAATGAGAACACATCCTATTACAGGTGTGTATAAACTTCATACAGGTGTAGATATTGGTGCACCATATGGAGCATCATTCATTGCAGCAAATGATGGAGTTGTAGTCAAAGCAGAAATGAACAAAGCTTATGGAAACATGGTTATGATTAATCATGGTGGAGGAGTTTCTACACTATATGCCCATGGATCACAAATAATGGTTCAAGTTGGACAGAATGTAAAACGTGGAGACGAAGTTTTAAAAGTAGGAAGTACAGGATATTCTACAGGTGCACATGCTCACTTTGAAGTCAGAGTAAATGGTCAATATGTAGATCCTATGCCATATATAACGTCAAATCAAAGTGATGGAGGAAATTAATCATAATGAAATATTTTGAAAGATCAGAAGTAACGATTGCAGGAGGTGAACTTGCGTGGCCTGTTCCAGGATATACAGGTATTACTTCTCAATATGGAATGAGGGTACATCCAATAACTGGAGAGTATAAACTTCATGCAGGAGTTGATATTTGGGCACCATATGGAACATCATTTGTAGCAGCAGATGATGGAATAGTTATTAAAACAGAAAAAAATGAGTTGTATGGAAATATGGTAGAAATACAACACTCAAATGGGTTAAGTACTTTATATGCTCACGGATTGCAAATAATGGTTCAAGTTGGACAAAATGTAAAACGTTGTGATGAAGTTTTAAAAGTAGGAAGTACAGGATGTTCTGTGGGACCATATGCCCATTTTGAAGTAAGAATAGATGGAAAAACAGTAGATCCATTACCGTATATAACTAAAACAAAAATATTGGGAAGGATTAAGGAAAAATAGAATGAAGCACGTAAGAGAAAATATAATTGAAATATTAATTACAGTTATTTTAATTACTGCTTTTTTAGGAAATTTTTTTATTTCTTTTGCTGCATCGGCATCTGATTTAAGACAACAACAAGAAGAAAATGAAAAAAATATAAATGATGCAAAAGCACAGCAGGAAGAAATAAGAAACCAAATGACTGGAATCCAAAAAGAAATAGAAGAATTAAATGAAAAAATTTCTGGTTTTGAAGATGAAATATATGATTTAACAGACCAAATAACACAGACGGAAAAAAATATTGAAGAAACACAAGATAAGTTGGAGAAGACAGAAAAAGATTTGGAGCAGAAAGAAGACTTACTTGAAAAAAGATTAGTTGCATCATATAAGGCTGGAGATACAAGTTATTTGGATGTGTTACTTTCTTCTGATAGTTTAACATCATTTTTGTCAAATTATTATATGATAGAGGAGTTAGCAAAATATGATACTCAGTTAATAGAAGAAGTAAAAGAAACAAAGAATCAAATAGAAGAAGCTAAAAAAGTATTAGAAGATAGTAAAGTAAAATTAGAAGGAACAAAAAAGGAACAAGAAAAAAAGAAATCAGAATTAGATGCCGTAAAGAAAGATAAAAATGCTAAGGTAACAGAATTGTCTGCTGAAGATCAACAACTTCAAAAGAAGATAGATGAAATGAAAGCAGAGGATAGTAGAATTAAGGCAGCGATAAAGAAAGCAGAAGAAGCTGCAAGAAGAAGTGCTAATAATGGAGGAGGAACAACAACTTCAAATCCGGGTGGCTACATATATCCAGTTCCTAAAGCATATACAAAAGTGACAACAGGATTATATTATTCAAGTGGAGGTTATCATGGTGCTGTTGATTTTGGCTCAGCTGGAATCAATGGTCAACCAGTTTATGCTGTAAAATCAGGTACTGTTATATTAACTGCAGCGTTAAATTATAGTTATGGTAATTATATTATTATAAATCATCATGATGGAACATATACTTTATATGCACATGGTCAAAGTGGATCAATTTGTGTATCAGAAGGACAAAATGTTTCACAAGGTCAACAAATTATGAGAGTTGGAAGTACAGGTAATTCTAGTGGTCCACACTTACACTTTGAGGTTAGAGTTTCACCAGGTGGATATTCTAATAGAGTAAATCCTATGAATTATTTATAAAAGCTTTAATTGAAGGAGAAAAATATGAGATACATAAGAAAAAGAAGGATTATTGTTGTATTAGCAATAATAATATTACTTACTTTTTTCGGAAATATTTTAATTTCATTTGCTGCAACTCAAGCTGATTTAGAAAAAGAAAAAAATGATACTGATAAAAAAATAAAGGATGCTCAGGCTAAGCAGACAGAGATAAAAAATCAAATGTCTGATATAAAAAAAGAAATTGAGGGGCTGAATACTCAAATTTCAGATTGCGAAGATGAGATATATGATCTAACTGATAAAATTGAAGAAATATCTAAGAATATTGAAGATACGGAAGTAGAATTAGAGAAGACAGAAAAAGATTTAGCAGAAAAAGAAGATTTACTTGAGAAAAGATTAGTTGCATCATATAAGGCTGGTGATACAAGTTACTTAGATGTATTACTGTCATCAGATAGTTTAACATCTTTCTTATCAAATTATTATATGATAGAGGAATTAGCAAAATTTGATACTGATTTAATAGAAGAAGTAAAAGAGACAAAAGCTCAAATTGAACAAACTAAAAAAGATTTAGAAGATAATAAGGCACAACTAGAAGAAATAAAAAAGGTACAAGAAACAAAAAAATCAGAATTAGATGCTGCAAAGAAATCAAAAAATGCAAAAGTTTCTGAACTATCAGAAGAAGATCAAAAATTACAAAAAGAAATAGATGAATTGAAAAATCATGAGGCTAGTGTTAAAAAGAAAATTGAAGAAATGAAAAGACAATATGATTCACAATATAATGGTGGAACAAGTGCTTATGGTTTTGGATGGCCGGTTTCAAATCATAGAATTGGTACAGGATATGGAGTGGCTGGATCGTATTGGAGTTCAGGACATCATACAGGAATAGATTTTCCAGTAGGTGTTGGTACACCTGTATATTCAGTTGGAGATGGGCAAGTATTTGATACAGGATATAATTCAGCATATGGAAATTTTGTTGAAATATATCATGGAAATAATATTTATAGTTTTTATGCACATGCTTCAAGTGTGAATGTAAGTGTTGGACAAAAAGTAACAAAGGGACAAAAGATAATGTCATCAGGAAAATCAGGAAATGTTACAGGCGCACATTTACATTTTGAAATTAGAACACCAGGTTATAAATATGCTAATTGTGTAAATCCTTTAAAATATTTACAATAAAAAAGAAATTAGTAGAGCGTCCTAGTACGCTCTTATTTATCTAAAAAGCAAGTGGAGGCAAAAAAATGGAAGACGAAGAAAAAAAATATATTGAACATGTTAAAATAATAGTGGCAATAGTAATTACTTTTGTTTTTACTTTATGTACAACTATTATATTGTATTATTCTTACTTATCTAAAAAAGGTCTTATTGTGAAAAAATATGATTCATCAGAGGAAATTACAACATATTTAAATGAAGTTAGAACTCAATTAGAAGACCAATATATTGGAGAAATAGATGATGAAACATTAAAAGAATATGCAATAAAAGGTTATGTTAGCGGTTTAGGAGATCAATATACAGAATACTTAACTCAATCAGAATATGAAAATTTAACTTCTGAATTATCGGATTTTGTTGGAATAGGTGTATATTTAGGTGAAAATAAAACTACTAAAGAGACAATTATTTTAGGAACAGTTAGTGAAGATTCACCTGCAGAAAAAGCTGGCATGAAAGCAGGTGATATATTATTAGAAGTTAATTCTGAAGATGTAAGAACAAAAGGCTCACAATATGTATCATCTAAAGTTAAAGGAGAAGAGGGAACATCAGTAAATATAAAAGTTCTAAGAGGTCAAGAGGAATTATCTTTTGATGTTACAAGGCAAAGCATAAAAATGTATAAAATAAAATATGAAATGTTGAAAAATAACATTGGTTATATTGATTTTGATTCATTTACAGATACTAGTGATCAAGAATTTGCACAAGCATATGATGAACTAAAAAAACAAGGTGCGAAATACTTAATTGTTGATTTAAGAGATAACTCAGGTGGATATGTTACATCAGCACTTAATATAGCAGATTTATTTGTGGAAAAAGGAAAAACATTATTAATAACTAAAAATAGTAAAGATGAAATATCAAAAGAATATGCTAAAACAGATAAAGTTATTGATATACCTGTTGTTGTATTAGTTAATAATTATTCTGCTAGTGCTTCTGAAATTTTAACAGGAATTTTAAAGGATTATGGAATTGCTAAAATAGTTGGAACAAATACTTATGGCAAAGGTGTAATGCAAACTATTATTAGTGGTATATATAAAGGTGCTTTAAAAATTACGACTGCTGAATATTTTTCTCCAAATGAAAATAAAATAAATCAGATAGGAATAAAACCAGATGTTGAAGTTGAATTGACTGATGAAGCAAAAGAAAAATTAACAAGAGAAAATGATAATCAATTACAAAAGGCGATAGAAGTAGTTCAAGAATAATGTATATAAAATTAGGATCAAATTTAAGTTGGGGTGTACTAAAAAATAGTTACACTCCAACTATTGATTTGGGATAAAAAAATATTGATGTGTATTTTTTCACATCAATATAAGCTATTTTTTCTTAAAAAATTTTATAATAGAATTAAAGCTTTGTATTCTATCATTTCAGATGATGAATTATTTTTTTTCATTCTTATTTTCAAAAAGTTTATTTGGATCGTATTTTTCTCGTTTTTGCTCTTCTAATTTATTTCTGTAATTTGCTTTATAAGACTCTATTTTTATTTTCTGAATATCTGTGGCCCCATATTTTTCAAAAAGTCCGAATAATATATATTTTGTTTCATCTAATAATTCTTGTTCTTTAAATGATTTTGAAGAATCATATTCAAATTCATATTCATTATTACAGTTTTCTTTTAAAAAATTTATATATTCCTTTGGAATTTTCTCATAATCTTCTTTTATTAAATTATTAATTACACATAAAACTTCTTTATATGCATTTGCATATTTTGTGTTTATCATTTCTAATTTTCTCCTCGAATTTGCCCTTCATTAGCTTGAGTATGAATTGCTATTTCATGTTCAAATTCTTCAAAACTTTTTATAGCATCTCCAGTATTATGCTCAAAGTCATGAATAGTTCCTTGACCTATTTCTTGTAATGTACAGCTTTTTTGTCTTTCTTCAATTGCTTCCATAGTTCTAATAGGTGAAATAGTTTTAATTCCATCTTTTTCTACTGAAGTTTCTCTACATATTTTTGAAAAATCTTCTAGGCTAATTGTAGGGTTAATCTGTCTTGCCATTATAAACAATGCTGAAACTACAGGAATAGAAAAACTATTGCTATTTGTAGCCATATATTTAAATTTACCACCGTTTTGTCTAACTGTTATTCCTGCTGATGGAATACATACTAAATCTTTACTACTTGCTATTCCAGGAGTTACTAATTTGTCTTCATTTATAGAACTTATCCTATATTCTTCATCTGAAGTAGCTACTTGTTTTATAAAAGCTACTTTTGGGTCATTTTCTAATATACCTGCTTCTTTTAATTTTCTAACTATTTCATAAATATTATTTTGAGAAATATTTGAATAGCTTAATCCTAATTTTTCTAATTCTTGTAAGCAAAACTTTTCAATTTCTCTTCTATCTTTTCCTTCACTTATGCAATCAGCTGGTTCAATTTTTTCATTATCACTGTTTCTTCTTACAAATCCATATCTAAATCCTAAATTATCTTGACTTGAAGAATAAAATCTAGGTGAATTTAATATTTCGCATTGATCATTAATTAATTTACTATCTATAGATATTGGGGAAGATATAGAGACAATATCGCTATCTGCTATTGTTGTACTACCAACATTTTTTCTTATAAAGCTGTTCAAGAGATCGTTTCGATTTTTTCCAGCCCTTTTATTATCTCCTATAAAAACAACTTGTGCGTTTGGAACAATAGATCTAATAATTGATAATACTGTAATTCCATGATTTTCAGTTTCTACACCATCCATTGAATAATAATCTATATCATCATCTTCTTTTGTCGTTTGGAAAGGCGTATCTATGATTGTTATTTTTTTGCCAGTACCATCTATTCCTTTACTATGTAAAATAGTTATTTCTTGCATTATGTTTTTTGCATTTTCTAATAAATTCATTGCTTTTCCTTGCAAATATTCTGGAAATTTTGTTTCAGTATCAAAAGATAAATAAGCTAAATAGTTATCACTTAAATTAGAAAAATCAAAACTTCTGACATCTCTACCGCAAAGACCTTCTCTAAGAATATAAGGATCCAATTCACCAGTTCTCATTCTATCAACAATTTCGTCATTAATAATGATTGGTTCATTATTTCTTATTGCGTTTTCAATTTCTACTTTAGAATAATACTTCATTTTTACTCCTATCAAATTTTTTTAGCATGGTCGAATGCTACATTTAGACTACTAATTAAAAGAGTATCTAATATATTTACCAGTGTTTTTGGTTTTTTTATTTATAATTTTACTATTTATATTCATATCACAAAATAATATTATTCTCAATATATGAGAAATAAATAGCGAAAATGTTAATAATGTCCACTTTTGTTCTGTTAACGTTAGATATAATAGTGGTGCGAGCAACGTAGATATTTACAACTTGTTAGCTTTCTTTAAGATTGGGTTCTATAATTTTAATGGTTCTATAATTTTAGTTGGGGTGTAAAAAACTCCAACTATTTTTTATATAAAAATAGCATCTATTTAGTTT
>CANQAH010000066.1 GCA_947588885.1 uncultured Clostridia bacterium | reverse complement strand
ATTTACTAGAATATTTACTCATAAAAAATGAACCCTCCTTGTTAAACTTTTTTGTCTAACAATTTGGGTTCACTTCAGAGAACTTTCCTATAATATAACAAAAGCGGACAATATGTAATCTGCAAAAGGAAAAATTATTTTAAATTGTCCGCGTCTTTGTTCTATGCGCCAAATTTTTGTTAAAAAATTTGTGTGCAATTTGGGCGAAGCCTTTATATTATAGGAAATTCGGAGAACTTTCCTATAATATAACAAAAGCGGACAATACGTAATCTGCAAAAGGAAAAATTATTTTAAATTGTCCGCATCTTTGTTCTATGCGCCAAATTTTTGTTAAAAAATTTGTGTGCAATTTGGGCGAAGCCTTTCTATTATAGGAAATTCGGAGAACTTTCCTATAATAGAACAAAAGCAGGTTTAAAACCTGCTTTTATCTGCTTCTTTGTCTTCCGCCTTCCTCCCCTTGATCGTGTCTCTCTTTGCCTTATTTTTTCTTTTTCAAGAATTCTTTCTGTTTTGTATCTTTGTCTAATTGTTGTAACTCTAACTAAAATATTATCATTTTGATAATATTCTTTACTTACCATACAATCTGGATATTCTTTTCTCTTTTCTTTTGCGTATTCTTCAGCTGCTTGTTGTAATTGTTTTACTTCTTCATAATCTTTTCTGTAAAAAATTTTTTCTTCTAATTCTTCTTCCATTTTTAACACTACCTTTTACTTTAATTTTTCTCTCATAGCTTCGTATAATACAATTGCTGTTGCAACTGAAGCATTTAAACTTTCTGTTTTCCCTGGCATTGGAATTTTAATTTTTTCATCAGCCAAATCTAATATTTCTTTTGATACTCCATTTGACTCATTTCCTATTACTATTGCTGTTTTCTTGTATTGAATATCATATATGCTTTTATCTGTTTGAAGGCTTGTTGTAGCAATTTTTATTTTGTGTTTTTTCATTTCTTTTATAGTTTTTATTAAATCATCACTTTCAATTACTTTAACTCTGAATATTGCTCCCATTGTAGATCTAACAACTTTGGGATTATATACATCACTGCTTCCTTTTGATACTATTATTTGTTTCAAGTTTAAACTATCTGCTGTTCTTAAGATTGTTCCCATGTTTCCCGGATCTTGTATATCATCTAATATAAGAAATAGATCATCTTCAAAGTTGATGTTATTATCTTTTTCTTCTTTTTCTATTACTGCAAGTATTCCTTGTGGATTTACTACTGTTGTCAAACTAGAAAATATTTTTTCTGAAACATATATACATTCATATTTTGCAATTTCATACTTTAGTTCACTATCAAAGTTTCCTTCTTGTGCACAATCATCACAAATTATAATATATTTGATTTTTTCATTTTCTTGAATAGCCTCTTTTATTAGCTTTATTCCTTCAATTATATATGCTTTTTCCATATCTCTGTATTTTTTGTCTTTCAGCTTTTTCAAATATTTTATAATGTCATTATCTTTGCTTGTTATTAACATTTTATTTTCCTTTCAAACTCATATATTTTTAAGAAAATCTTTAATTTCTTTTAGTATATCACTATTTTCTTCTAGCTTAAATGTTAAATATGGATTTTTTGCAGGTGAAAATCTAATTTTATTTCCATATTGTTTAATTATTTTATCAACTATTTCAAAATTAAATGTTTTTTCGTCAAAGTAGAATATTATTTTTTCCTCTTTTTGAGCTACTTTTATAATATTCTTTTCTCTACAAACATTTCTTATTCTTGCAATATCAATTAATTTTTCAATTTCTTTAGGTATATCTCCATATCTATCAATTATTGAATCAACAATGTCTTTAATTTCCTCTTCATTTTTGCATAGTGCAATACTTTGGTAAATTTCTATTTTCTGATTTGAATCTTCAATAAATTCATCTGGTATGTAACTTGAAACATCTAAATCTATTTGAACATCAATTTCTTCTTCAACTTGAATTCCCTTCATTTCCTTTACAACTTGATCAAGTAATTTGCAATACATGTCATAACCTACTTGTTCCATGTGTCCATGTTGCATTTCCCCTAATATACTACCTGCTCCTCTTATTTCAAGATCTCTCATAGCTATTTTAAATCCAGATCCAAACTCTGTAAATTCTTTAATTGCTTTCAATCTTTTATCTGCAACTTCTGATAATAGTTTGTCTTTTTTATACATAATATATGCATATGCTTGTTTATCACTTCTACCTACTCTACCTCTGATTTGATATAGTTGTGCTAAGCCAAGTGTATCAGCATTTTCAACTATTATTGAATTTGCATTAGGTATATCTATTCCAGATTCTAAAATTGTTGTACATACTAGTAAATTTATCTTTTTATCGATAAAATCTTTCATTACTTCTTCTAGCTCTTTACCTGTCATTTTACCATGCGCTATTCCAATTTTGGCTTCAGGCACTAATTCTTGAATTTTATTTGCTTTTCTTTCTATTGACTCAACTTTATTGTATAAATAAAATACTTGACCATCATGTTCTAATTCTTTTGTTATTGCTTCTCTTACTACTTCATCATCATATTCTAATACATATGTCTGAACAGGTTTTCTGTTTTGTGGTGGTTCATAAATAACAGACATATCTCTTATTCCTACAATAGACATATGTAGTGTTCTTGGTATTGGCGTTGCTGTCATTGTTAATACATCTACATTATTTTTAAGATGCTTTATTTTTTCTTTATCTTTAACTCCAAATCTATGTTCCTCATCAATTATTAGTAAGCCTAAATTTTTAAATTTTACATCTTCACTTAATATTCTATGTGTGCCTATAACAACATCTATTTCTCCTTTTTCGAGCTTCTTAACAATTTCATTTTGTTCTTTTTTTGTTTTAAATCTATTTAATAATGCTACTCTAATTGGGAATTTTTCCATTCTTTCTTTAAATGCTTGATATTGTTGATCTGCTAAAATTGTTGTTGGCACTAAATACGCAACTTGTTTCTGATCCATACATGCTTTAAATGCTCCACGTATTGCAACTTCTGTTTTACCATATCCAACATCTCCACAAAGTAATCTATCCATTGGCCTATCTGATTCCATGTCTTTTTTCATTTCTTCTATACATCTTAATTGGTCATCTGTTTCAGTAAAGGGAAAACTATCTTCAAATTCATTTTGCCATACCGTATCTTTTGAAAAACTATATCCTTTTGTATGTTGTCTTTTGGCATAAAGTTCTATAAGTTCTCTTGCAACTTCTCTCAAATTATTTTTTACTTTTGCTTTAGTATTTTCCCATTCTTTACTTCCTAAACGATTTATTTTAGGAGTTCCATCTCCTGATCCAATGTATTTTCTTACATTGTCTAATGAACTTGTTGGAACATATAAAATATCTCCATCTTTATATTTAACTTTTATATAATCTTTTGTTACTCCATCAGCTTTAATTGTGTTTACACCTATATATTCTCCTATTCCATGTGTTCTATGAACTACATAATCCCCCATTTTTAAATCGGAAAATATTATAGTTTCTCCTTCTTTAAAACTTTGTGTCATTCTTGTTTTCTTTTTTTCTTTTCCTGAAAACATTTCTTCAACTGTTATTACAAGAAGTTTTAAATCAAAGCTTTCAAATCCATTGGAAATAGTCCCAGTTGTAAGAGATACTACCCCTGGAACTATATCTTTATTCAATTTTTCATCTATTATATGTTTTATATTTTTTTCTTTAAGTAATGCTCCTAGTTTCTTTACACTTTCTTCATTACCACAAAGGACTACTGTTTGTTTTCCGTTTTCATTTGCTTTTTGTAGTTCCTCAAACAATAGATCCATTGAACTACGAAAAAAGTTGACCTCCCTATAGCTAAAGCTATATCCGTTTCTTTTTGCATGCATACTTTGGATATCTGTAAATCCAATTTCTTTATTTTCTAAATAGATAACCTGTTTTTTCTTAAGCTTATCCATTATTTTTACATAATCTATTTCTTCTTGCAAAATTTGAAGAGGTATTTTTTTCTTTTCTACCAAGTTCTTAATTATGTTTTCATTATCTTTTATAATATTTTCTGTTCTTGCTTTAATTTTTGATATTTCATCTAGAAAAATTATATAGTCCTTTCCAAGGTAGTCTAAAAAATTTTCTATTGAATTATAAAAACAATTAAAATACTTATCTATTTTACTTATATAGTTTCCATCTTTTATCTGTTCTATATCTTCTTCTCTAATATCATCAAGTACTCCAGCATATTTGTTTAATCTAATGTTTTCACAAACTGTTTCAATATCATTTTCAAGAATATATTCTATTGCTGGATAAATTTCTACTTCTTTTTGCATATCTGTTGAACGTTGTGTAAGTATATTGAATTTTCTTATCGAATCTATTTCGTCTCCCCAAAATTCTATACGTATTCCACTTTTTTCTTCTAATGCAATGTCTACTATGCCTCCACGAATACTGAATTGGCCTTTTCCTTCGATTAAGTCATATCTTTCATATCCGAGTTTTATCAAAGTTTCTTTTAAATTTTCTAGATTTTGCTCTTGACCAACTTTAAGTTTTATTGAATTTTTATATAAAACTTTCTGACTTATCATTGGTTGCATTACCGCTTCTGCTGTAGTAACAATAACTTTGCTTTTTTTGTTTATTATATTATTTAAAACTTGTATTCTATCAAATAGTACGTCTTTGCTTTCTGCCAAATAGTCATATGCAAAAATTTCTTTTTTAGGGAAAAATTCCACTTTATCTTCAAAATATTTTAAGTCTTTTAATATTTTTTTTGCTTGTATTTCATTATAAGTAATTATACATATTGGTTTTTCTGTATAAAAATGCGTTGAATATGCTAAATGCATTTTTGCACTATCTGTAAGACCTGACACAAGCATTGGATTAACTTGTTTTTTTACATCTTCAATATAAGATTTATATTTTTTTACATTTGGAATAACTTTTACAAGTGAATTCATTTTCTTCTCCTTCATAGTTATATGTTTATGTAAAAATTGTATTATTTTTTTCTCTTGAAATGACATTATATCATATATGATATTTTGTTTCAATCCTTCAAATAGCTTTTGTTGTAATATTTGCCAATATATGTTATAATTATTATGTTAAGCAATTTATAAGGAGTATTTAAATGGTTAAACCTAGTTTTTTTGAAATAAATTATGAACATGCTAAAAATAGAGTTACAGCTAGACCACGTGAAGCTTTTTATGTTCGTAGATATTTGCGTTCAGTTGTTTCTCATTTGGTAGACATTAGAAATTCACATCCTGATATAACTGAAGATGAAATGAAAGAATTACTGTTTAAGGAAATTGATGATTATTCTTCTACTGTGTTTGAAATCTCATTTGTATTTTCAGAATATATGGAATATATTTCTAATCAATATATGAGAGCAAACCCTTCCAAATATAAAGAAATCTCTGAAAAGTTGAAAACTACTAACCTTGATCTTGCCAATCTACAATATAGTGATTGTTCTTCTTTTGATGAATATTTATCTTTATATATTTATAATTTGAAAAAAGATCTTTTCAAATTTATTTTTGATGATTACATGGAAGGCACTCCAGAAGATTACATTAATTTTGATGAATTATTACAAGAAAATATAGAACCGCTTTCTGCTCATTTTTTTGATAGAAAATTTTCTTTGCCAATTGTTTCTCAAGTATTAGCTGATAAAAATCTTGATCCAGCAAAAAAAATGGCAAAAATGCGTGAATTTTCTACATGGTATAGGCTTCCTTCTGAAAGGAAATCTTTCTTAGACTATGCCAAAATTTTTGTTTATGGATCATATTCAAATTTATCAAAAGATGCTCAAGTTCTTGAAGATCTTTTGAGAAAAGATTTAGCTAGAGCAACTGATAGAACTGTACAAAAACTTGATGAACTTGGTGAGTTAAAAACTTTTTTAATTGCTGAAATTTCTCAACTAATTTCACTTGGTTTTCCTGAATATGCTTTACCTTTATGTGAAGGGCCTAATGCTAATTTAGAATATTTAACAAGTTTAAGAGATAAGGAATCATGGAAAGTTACTAAAGCTTTAGAAAGTATTGTTAGTGTTAACAAATTAAAATCTCTACATTCAGCAAATTACTTAAACTCTCCTAAAAGCCTACCTCTTGAAAGTTTGCTAGCCCTTAATTCCTTTTGGTCAAACAGATATATTAAATCTTTAGATACATATTCTGAAGGAATGTTTGCAGTAAATCATTTTGATATTATTCATAAAATATTGTCTGGTGAAAAAGTTGATATATCAAAAGATGAAGTTAATGACATGCTTATAAAAATGAATACTTTTTACAGACCAGCTTGTGTTTTCTTAGAAAATTCACAAAGAAGTCTTGATGCTGATGCTATTAATAGAGAAGAAATTGATTTAGGAAATGAAAATATAGAAAATAAAATTATTAGATTTTCATATGAACCCTTTTTAAATTTAATGGAAAAAAGAGATTCTGTAGCATATAAAAAGACTTTTGATCAATTATGTCCTCATGCAAAAAATGACATAAGAGAAGATTCTGATTGGTATATTAGGTTATTTAATCCAATATATGCTTCTTATTCTATGAAGGACTATAATATCAATTCTTTAATTGCTAGTATTGAAAATTCATCAAATAATTTTGCTAATGCAGGAATTATATTGGATGATAATTATGATGGTTCGTCTTCTGAGTTACCTAATGTTATAGGAATTGGTATTGATGCAGGATTAACCTCACCAGTTAGATTTCATATAAGAAGAACTGTTTTAGTAGATTTTTTAAAAACTTTAAATGGAAATGCTATTATTCCTATTTATGCTGGTGCAGATGATTTTATAAATCCTGAAACTGGAAAATTATACCCTATTCACATAGTTTCGCCATTATCTGATAAACATAAATCTATTATAAAAAGAGCTTGTAAAAATGTAGAATCATATGATATTCCTAATTTAGTTGCTCATTTATGTTTCATATCACCAAAATCACCACCTGCTCATTTATGTGATGAAAGTACATATAATTCAAAAAAGAAAAAAGGTGTTTTGGATGTAAAATATATGGATTTAGAAACTGGTGATTTATATACAAAGTCTAATGATGGTTCTTATGAAAAATATACACCACTAAATAGAAAAGGGGATGATTCTCATGAGCATTAATAAAAAATTATTTGAGTTAAATTTAAAAAATAAAAATTATTCATATTGTATTGAATCCCTTCGCAATGAAATTATAAATATACTTACTTTAAAAATAAAAGGAAAAAATCCACAATTTGTATACACAACTGTGAAATCATTAAAAGTTAACTCATTAAAATATCTATCTGAAGAAGAACAAAATATTTGTATAGATTTATATAATTTAAGTTTCGACGATTATTATTCTTCTGAAACAGAATTATATAGTATGTTAAATTTGTACGAAGAATTATCTATAATATAACCTAAATTTGGCAAATACTTTATATAATAGGAAATGCATAGTGTACTGAACCCAAAAAGTTGGACAGTATAATTAGGCTACTAACATGGAATGTTCTCTATATTGAACAGGGGACATT
>CANQAH010000065.1 GCA_947588885.1 uncultured Clostridia bacterium | reverse complement strand
CACGATATCAAAGTTATCGAAAGTCAAAATGGATTATTTATAGCTATGCCTAGTAGAAAAACTCCAAACGGAGAATTTAAAGATATAGCTCATCCTATCAACAAAGATACCAGAGAAAAAATTCAAAAAGCAATATTAGAGGCTTATGAATCTCCAGATGCTGAAGTAGCAGAGGAAGAATAATTTGATATTTTAATTGATAACAAGGACGGGATTGCATTTTTTGCAATCCCGTATGTTGTTTTTTTTTTGAATATAATATAAATTAATATTATACTTAAAAATTTTCAATTTTGTTTTATAAAAAGTAATTATTTTGTAATATTGGAATTGAGAATTTTATAAAGAAAAATTTGTTCTATAATATTAAAAAAAGTTCTTGACAATAGGGCTTTTTGCTGATATAATTTTATACGTTAAAAACACATGCATATTTAGTTTAAAATTGTGCTTAAAAGTTTACATTAAGTTGTTTTAAATGTTAAAAATGTGCAGAGGAATAAAACAAAATAAGGAGGAATTTTAAAATGGCAGTAGTTGCAATGAAACAATTACTTGAAGCAGGTGTTCATTTTGGACATCAAACAAGAAGATGGGATCCAAAAATGGCTGAATATATTTTTCAAGCTAGAAATGGAATTCATATTATCGATTTACAAAAAACATCTAAAAAATTAGATGAAGCTTATGCTTTTATTAAAGAGCAATCAGAAGAGGGAAAAACAGTTCTTTTCGTAGGAACTAAAAAACAAGCACAAGAATGTATTAAAGAAGCAGCAGAAAAATGCAATATGTATTATGTTGATCAAAGATGGTTAGGTGGAATGCTTACAAACTTTGAAACAATACAAGGAAGAGTTAAAAGATTAGCTGATTTAGAAAAAATGGCTGAAGATGGTACATTTGAAGTATTACCTAAAAAAGAAGTTATTCTTTTAAAGAAAGAAATGGATAAGTTACAAAAAAATCTTGGTGGAATTAAAGAAATGCATGAAGTACCAGGAGTTATGTTTGTAGTTGATCCTAAAAAAGAAAGAATAGCTGTATTAGAAGCTAAAAAATTAGGAATACCAGTTGTTGGTTTAGTAGATACTAACTGTAATCCAGAAGATGTTGATTATGCTATACCAGGAAATGATGATGCTATAAGAGCTGTTAAATTAATAGCTGATGTTATAGCTAATGCTGTTATAGAAGGTAGACAAGGTGTTGATGGAGAAATTTCTGAAAGTGTAGAAAGTTCAGAAGTGGCTCAAGAAGAAGAAAAAGGTAAAAAAGAAGCAGAATCAATAGAGCAAGTTGTAGCTAAAGAAAAGAGCGAAGAATAAATATAGGGGGGTTATTTAAAATGATAACTGCAAATATGGTAAAAGAATTAAGAGAGAAAACAGGTGCTGGAATGATGGACTGTAAAAAAGTTTTAACAGAAACTGATGGAGATATGGAAAAAGCAGCTGAATTATTAAGAGAAAGAGGAATAGCTAAAGCAGCTAAAAAATCTGGAAGAGTTGCAGCAGAAGGTTTAGTTAGCAGTTATATTTCAGATGATAAAAAAGTTGGTGCAATTGTTGAAGTTAATGCAGAAACAGATTTTGTTGCTAAAAATGAAGATTTCAAAAGTTTTGTTAATGATGTAGCTAAAATAGTTGCAAAAACAAATCCAACAGATGTTGAGTCTTTATTAGAAGGGAAATATTTAGAAACAGGAAAAACTGTTAAAGAAGTTCTAACTGATAAAATTGCTACAATAGGTGAAAATATGACAATTAGAAGATTTGTTAGATTTGAATCTAAAGGTTTAGTTGAAAGCTATATCCATGGAGATGGAAAAATTGCTGTATTAGTTGATTTATCTAAAGGAGATAGCACAACAGCTAAAGATGTTTGTATGCAAATTGCAGCAGCAAAACCAGAATATGTTTGTGAATCTGAAGTTCCAGAAGAAGTTGTAAATAAAGAAATGGAAATTTTAAAAGCACAAGCAATGAATGAAGGAAAACCAGCTGAAATAGCTGAAAAAATGGTTAAAGGTAGAATTGGAAAATTCTATGGAGAAATTTGTTTGCTAGATCAACCATTTGTTAAAAATCCAGATCAAAAAGTTTCAGAATTATTAAAGGCAAATAATAGTGAAATTGTTAAATTTGCTAGATTTGAAAAAGGCGAAGGAATAGAGAAAAAAGAAGAAAACTTCGCTGAAGAAGTTATGAAACAATTGAAATAAAATTTTATATTTTATTATAATATATCTGAAGTTATGTATTAAGTGAAATAAATTTGAAAATCCGTGATAGGAAGACCTATCACGGATTTTATACTTCAAAAACAAAATTTTAAGTTACTTAGGTGTTCAGAACACCTGTTGATGAATATTGTGAAGAAATGAATTCGGCTTTTCCAGGCTTACAATGCCTGTATTTAAGAAGTAGACTATCCTATGATTAATAGGATTGTCATTTAAGTCGAAATCCTCCATAATGATTTTTGTTGCATTGACGATAAGGTCAATGTCAACTCCATCATGATCTTCAGCATAAAATAGTTTTTCCCAGTTAGGGTGAAATCTGATGATTTCAGCTAACTCTGGATTCGGCATCATAAACGCCGAATGTTTTTTTGATTCTTCTACGAACACATTTTTAATGCGTTCGTGTTTGATGGGGTCAATACTCCATGCTACTGATGCCGAAAGGAACTGAATATCCTTGGCATCTCCTTCATATACGATCTTGGCTTCGCCACTTTCAGGGTGCCACATAAGATCTGTCTTGAAGGTGGGATAACAGATAGTTACTTCTGGCTGATGCCAGGTGATGATCCGAATTCTCCGGAATTCTCCTTTGAATTCTTTTTCCAGTTTTTGCATGGCCTGCCCAATTTTATGGGCAATGTAGTTTTTGGTGTCCATTTTGTCCTCCTTAAAATTTTTTTGCTTTGAAGTATTTTAAGCTGAATTAGAATGTAAGAACAATCTATTAGCTTAAATTTACAACACTCAGCTAATTTTAATTATAACAAATTTTATGTAAAATTTCAACTTTTAAAAATAACGCTGTTCAAAAACCTTGAAAAAAATTTTTTTCTATGATATAAAAAATTAAATGTATAAATTATTAAGAAAAGAGGAAATTTATGATATATCCAGAAAGTTTAAAAATAGGTGATGTTATTGGTATTACGGCTATGTCTTGTGGAATAGTTGAAGAAATGGATCTTTTAAGAGCTGATAATGCGAAAAAGAATTTAGAAAAAAGAGGTTTTAAAGTAATAGAAACTCAAAATGTTAGAACTAATTGTAATGCTAGAAGCTCTAGTAAAGAGCAGAGAGCAAAGGAATTTATGAGCTTATGGAAAGATGAAAAAGTAAAATCTATTATTATTGCAGAAGGTGGAGATTTCTTATGTGAAGTATTAGATGAATTGGATTTTGAAGAACTTAAAAAATATAAACCAAAGTGGATACAAGGTTATTCAGATGTTACAAATTTAGGTTATGTTTTTACAACAAATTTAGATATAGCAACTATTTATGGACCTAATTATAAAAGTTTTGGAATGAATGAATGGCACATAAGTTTAGAAAATTCTATAAAGCTTATGCAAAATGAAGAACTTATTCAAAATTCTTATGAAAAATGTGAAGAATTTAAAGGCTGGGATAAAAAAGAAGTAAGTCCTTATACAAGTTATGATTTAACTAAAGATGTAAAATGGGTTAATTTAAATGGAGAAGATGAAATAAAATTTTCTGGAAGATGTATAGGTGGGTGTTTAGATGTTATTAAAGAATTAATTGGTACAAAATATGATAAAGTACGAGAATATATTAATAAGTATAAAGTAGATGGTATTGTATGGTTTTTAGAAATTTTTGAATCTAATACACCAGAAGTATTTAGAACTTTATGGCAAATGAAAAATAGTGGATATTTTGAAAATTGTAATGGAATAATATTTGGTAGACCTCTTATGATGAGAGAAGATTATGGTTTATCATATTATCAAATGATAAAAGATATTTTCAAAGATACAAAAATTCCTATAATTTGTGATAGTGATATAGGGCATGTAGCGCCTCAAATTCCAATAATTAATGGTTCAGTAATAGAGATAGTTTCAAAAAATGGAAAAGGAAATATAAAAAATATTGACAAATTATGAGTTTTGTTATATAAATGATATATCAAATAAAATATTAATATTATACAAGGTTGTGCATAATATTAAGTGAAAGGGGATTTTAATGGAAGAGAACGGAAATAACAATAACAATATTGAAAATAGCACACTTGAAAATACAACAAACAATAATGCAGTAGATAATAACAACATAAATAATACTGTAAATAGTAATCCAGTAGATAATAACAATGTAAATAACGTTGTAAATAGTAACCCGGTAGATAATAATAGCGTAAATAATGCTGTAAATAGTAACTATGCGGATAATAGTTCAGTAAATAATGCAGTTAACAATTCTGTAAATAGTAATACTACAAATAGTGCTGTTCAAGGTAATGTTGTTCAAGAAAATAATGTAAATGGAAGTTCATCAAGTAAAGTTGTAAAGGCAATAAAAGCTAAAAAAGGATTAATTCTTGGAGTTCTTGTTATAATTATAGTAGTTTTATTGTTAACTACTTTATGTATTGGAAATCCTAAAAGTGCTATAAAAGATTTTTATTCAGCAATGAATTCTAAAAATATTAAAAAGGTTGTCAAAAAAATAGATTGGGCTGGATATTCAGTTTTAGCAAGTCTAGATGAAGATGACTATGAAGATTTCTGGGATGAATATGAAGATTTTGTAGATAGTGATGAATATGATGATCTTCAAGATGAAATTAAGGATGCTTTAGATGATGAAGATAAAATTGAAGAAATTAATGATTCAATGGAAGATAGCGATGTAAAATTTACTGTAAAGAAATTTAAAAAGGTTAAAAAAATAACAAAGAATTTATGGCAAGTAAGAGCTCAAGTTGAAGCAAAAGAAGATGGAGATAAAGATAAAGATACAAATACATCTTCATATTATGTTATGAAAAAAGGCGGAAAATATTATTTAATCGGTGGAGATGTTTTAGACGCAATAGATTATATGTTTAATTAATACATGAAGTTGAAATGTCCTGAAATATTTGATATTTCAGGACATTTATAAATTAAATCCATAATTAATATTTCAAATTTTCTAAATAGATACGGAAATTAAATTAGTTTGACATTAAGGAGGAAAAAATGGAGGAAAATGAAGAGAAAAAAAATGCAAATGATGAGCCAATTGTTATTCCAGAGCAATTAGATGATGAAGATTTTGAAAAAGAAAAAGAAGAGTTGAAAAAGAAGAAAAAAGAAAAAAGGAAAGAAAAGAAATCAAAAAAGAAAAACAAAGAACCAGAATATGATGAAGAAGGAAATATTATTGAGAAAAAAGGCAGTAAAAAGAAAAAAGTTATAATAATATTTATAGTTTTATTAATTATAGCTATAATTGGTGGAGCAGCTGCATTTTTTATAATAAATTTAAATAAACCAGAGAATGTTGTTTTAGATTTTGCAACTTATTTTTCAAATGGTCAATGGGAACAATTAGCTGATAGTGTTGATATGCGTGGTTTTTACACACTTTTAGTTACAGAAGATGCTGAATATACAAAATTTGATGAAAAATACAAAACAATAGAAGATGAAGAAAACTATTCAAATTTTGTGGAATTTTTGGATGGAGTAGAAGATAATAGAGTAGAAATTTTAAAGAAATTTTTTAAAGATTATACATTGTCAATTGATGAGATAAGATCTGTTGAAAAAATAGAAAATACAGAGTCTTTAAATAAAATTCAAGTAGTTTTAACAATGACTATGGGTGAAGAAAAAAGGACAGATGTTTATGATGTATATGTTGCAAAAATTAATGATAAATACAAAATTGTTGGAGGTCAATTCGCTCTAATGGTTGAAGTTGCTTATGAATATTCTCAATATCAAGAAACAGAATAAATGAAAAGAAATAAATGTCGAAATCAATTATCTAAATCAATAATTTGTGCCATATCTGGAGGTAAGTTTATAGAAAAATTCATTGTTTTTCGAGAAATAGGATGTATAAATTGAATTTTAAAAGCATGTAAAGCTTGCCTATTTATTAAAGGAGTTGGAGTTCCATAAAGAGAGTCACCAAGTAGAGGGTGGCTCTTATATTTTGCGTGTACTCTTATTTGATGAGTACGACCAGTTTCTAATGTAAATTCAACTAAACTCATATTATTTTTTTCTTTTAAAACTTTAAAATATGTTTTAGCAAATTGTCCATTTGGATTAACTTCACGTTCAATAATGCTATTGGATTTTCTAGCTATTGGAGCTTCAATAGTTCCTTCCTTTGTTTCTAAAATTCCAACTAAAATTGCCAAATATTTTTTAGTGAATGTTGAGCATGACATTTGTTTTATAAGAGATTCTTGAATATATTCATTTTTTGCAAAAATTGTAAGACCAGATGTATCTTTATCTAGTCTATTTACAATACGTATTTTTTTGTTTAGCCCAATCAGATTAAAGTAAAATTTAACTCCATTAGAAAGGCTATTTTCATAGTAATTTAAAGATGGGTGAACAGGCAAAAAAGGTGGTTTGTTGATAATTAAAAGAGCATCATCTTCATAAACAATGTCTAAATCCATTTTAGTAGAAACAATATTGTCAGAATTTTCTTCATAATTTAAGTTGAATTCAATAATGTCATTTAAAGATAAGTTGTCAGTAACTTTTGCAATAGAGCTATTTTTGAATATAAGCTTTTTATTTTTTAGTTTAAGTAATAGCTTGTCAGACATTTGAAAATATTCTTTTGCAACTTGCTTTATATTTATGAAATTATTATCTTTATTTATATATTTTAAAATCATTTTTCACCTTTTTTACTTTTTAAATTTTAATATATTTTTATTTTAAGAAATTTATGATTGATTTTTTATAATTTCTAAAATTTCTTTTGGCAAAAGATTTGATACATCTTTACCATTTTCTAATAATTCAATTACCATGCTTGAACTTAAAGCACCAAGACGACCAGCTCTAACATATATTGTGTCAATTCCAGATACTTCTTCATTTATAAGTGCAATATTTTCTTCATAATCATAATCCATACCATTTCTAATTCCTCTAATTAAAAAGTTGGCATTGTTTTCTAATGCAGTATCAACAGTAAGATTAGAATAAGTAATTACAGTTACATTTGTAAGATTTTCAGATTCTAAAACTGCTTCAATGGCTTTTTTCATAATGTTTTTATCATATTTTCTTTTTTTAGTGCTATTTACACCAATTCCAATTATTACTTTATCAAAAATTTGTGCAGAAACCTTTATTACATGTAAATGCCCATTTGTAAATGGATCAAAACTACCTGCGTAAAATCCTATTTTCATATAAAATATCATTCCTTTATTATTTTATAGCTTTTCAATTTAGTATTATAATATTTTTTTGCGTGAATTTCAATATATATAAGCATTTTTTCGTCATAAGAATTATTTTATTCGTCATAACGTAACAAAATCACGATTATTAGTATGCTTATTTTAGCGGGAGTATCTTTGAATGCGATA
>CANQAH010000064.1 GCA_947588885.1 uncultured Clostridia bacterium | reverse complement strand
TTCTGTATCTCTTTGGGAATGTTTAATAATAGTTTCCTGAATAACTTTATCAACAAATCTACCATTTCCAAAATTTCTTCTCCCTGAAAAATATGAACATATCTTTTTTAATTCTATGTTAATATCAGGCTCTATATTGAATCCCATTTTGCTCATTTTTCTATTAAATATTTCTATTAATTCGTCTGTTGTATAATCAGGGAAATCAAATGTATAACCTATTCTAGATGATATACCAGAGTTACTATTTAAAAATGACAACATTTCATCTTTGTAACCAGCAAATATTACTACAAGCTTATCTTTATAGTCTTCCATTGCTTTTATTAAAGTAGCAACTGCTTCTAATCCAAATGGATCCTTTCCTTGTGTTATGCTATAAGCTTCATCAATAAACAAAACTCCACCTAATGCTTTTTGAATTACCTCTGCTGTTTTAGGACCTGTTTGACCTATATATTTTGCCACCAAGTCTTTTTTACTTACTTCTATAAGTTTATTTTCTTTTATTATACCTAAATCATAAAGCATCTTAGCTATAATTCTTGCAATCGTCGTTTTTCCTGTTCCAGGATTACCTGTAAAAATCATATGTAAATTATTTAAAGAAACATTTAAATCACTTGCTTTGGATTTTGCTTGAAATAACATATATTTTTCAAGTTCTTTTAATTTACGTTTCACTGATTCCATTCCTACAATATCTTCAAAGCTTTCAGCTATTGTCTCTTTTTTATAAATATTTTCAGGAAAACATATTTCATTCTTCAAATTGCTATATTCAGCTAAATATTTTGCAAGTTCGAGGTCTTTAAATGGTAAAAACTTTTCATTTAAACTTATAAATTCAAAAAATTCTTTTCTATATGCATCTTCATTCTTTCTTAATTCACCTAATAATTTTATTCTTATATTTTTTAAATACTCATTATATAGTTCTTCTTTTGTTAAATCAGAAAATCCAAATATATTATTTTGGTAAATAAACTTTATTTTTTGATTTAAATCAAGTAATTGTTCAATTTTACTTTCATCACCAACTATAAAAATATAGTTTTCATCACACATTGATGTTAATAAATTTATAGCATGTGAAAATTGCTTTTTTCTTAATTCTCTATATGAAGATGAATCCGTTTCTTTATATAAATTATAATCTTCTATAAATTCTTCAATTCCATCTAAAACAAAAACTTGTTTTGGCTTTATATTAAAATATTCTATCCTACCAGATTCATTATTTTTTTTAATAGTGTTATCTGAAGCAAATTGTTGTAATGTCTGAAAAATTGGCTTTTCATTATTCGTTTTTGAAGATGCATTTAATGATTTTATGATATCATCTATAAATTCAAGTGTTCTTCCATCATCTAAGCTACCTTTTATCATACAATGCATATTATTTTGAAATTTACTTGAAACCATATCTATTAATAGATCTATATTTTCTATTTTATTTCTATATTTTTCTAGTTCTCCAGCTTTTTTAGAAGTTTCTAACTTTATTTCTTCTATTTTCTTATCATTTTTATTTGCATTTTCAATATCAATTTCTTTTTTGTTTTCTTCATAATATAATCTACATGCATGTATTTTATTTTCATTTCCAGTTTTTTTAAGAAAATATATATATGCAGCAACTATTATTGGACAATATCCTAATGCACATACATAGTCCTTACATATATTTATAGGACTATCAATATTTCTTCTTATTGATGGCCATAAATTTTTATCTCTACCTACATTAGGTAACTTTTTTATATCAGCCCCACTTATTCTGAAATCTTTGCAATGATTACGAACATGTATTACAACACAATTAGCCTTATTTACCTCCTTTTCAATATACACTAAATCATTTTCTGCCATTTCATAGGCCAATTTATATATATTTTCTGGTGCATTCATTAAAATTTTGTCCCACATCAGATTAAAAGTAAACTCATCATTTACAATATTATTCGCCCTAAATTCTTCTCTCTCTTTTAATTTATCCTCTAACATTCCCTTTTCTCTTAAGTAATACATATATCCCGCTAAATATTTAGGACATTTATTGAATTTACAGTTTACACAAACATGATCTAAAGAACAATTAATTTTCCTCTTAAAATTTTGGCAAGAATTTCTGATAATTGTTTCACCATTTAAAGTCCAATTATTATTTTCAATAGCATCTAACAATTCATCTTCTGTATGCAAGTTGTCGCATAAATTCATAATATTATTACTTATAACAATGTTATTATTATCTTTATCAATTTTTATAGAAAACTGTGCTTTTTCTAGAAAATATTTTGCAATTTTCAAAGATTTATCTGACACATATTTTAATTCATTTTTTGTTTCCCAATTAAAATTTTGTAATTCATTTTCCATTTTTATACTCCTCTAATATTTAAACGAGATCTTTGATTTAAGGTAAAACTTTACTATTATTGAGCGAAGCCTTTATCTTATAGGAATTTCGGAGCACTTTCCTATAAGATAAAAAAACATACTATAATAATTTTAATTTATTATAATATGTTTTTCAATATTCCCACATTTCATTAACTAAAATGTAAAGTAAACTTTATTTATTTAAAACATTATATATTTCTTCAATAGAAATTGGTCCAGAACGTAAAATCTTTATTTCAGCTTGTGAGCAATCTACAATTGTGCTTGCTTTATTAAATAAAACTTCACCTTCCATTATTCCATCTAACTTAGGACATGATTTTCCTATTTCTTCTATGCTAGTACAAGTTGGTTCTCCACTCTGATTTGCACTACTCATAAAAACTGGACTACCAACCTTCATTATTAATTCTTCTAAAACTTTTGATGTAGCTAATCTAACAGCAATTGTTTCTTCTCCATTGTTTGCATATTCTGGCAAATTGTCATTTTTCTTTAAAATTAAAGTAATAGGTCCTGGCATAAAAGCATGAATTAATTTTTCAATTTTTTCATCGACAATAGCAATTTGTCTAAGTTGCTCTTCATTTGCACACATAATAGGAAACAGTTTATTGCTAGGTCTATTTTTAACACTTATCAAATTTTTATATGCTTCTAAAGAACTTATTCTTGCACAAACTCCATAAACTGTATCAGTTGGAACGCTAATAACTCCATCATTTTTTAATATTTCTGCAAGTTTATCTAGTTCTGTTTGTTTATAAATTTTTACCATTAAAATTCCTCTTTTCGAGTATATATTATAACTTAACATAATTATTTTTTCAATAATTAAATAAGTCTTACTAATGTATAGACGAAGTTAATACAAGTACATAATATAATTCCACAAATTGTTGGTATTGCAAACGAAAGTAATGTCCATTTCGTGCTTCCAGTTTCCTTCTTTATTGTCATCAGTGTAGTCATACAAGGAAAATGCAATAAAGTAAAAATCATAACATTAATTGCTGTAATCATAGTCCATCCATTTTGAATTAAAATTTGACCAATTTGATTTACATCTTCCATACTAATAAGTTGCCCTGCATTTAAATACATCATTAATATAATTGGCAACACTATTTCATTTGCTGGAATTCCAAAAATAAATGCTGTAACTATATATCCATCCAATCCCATCATCTTTCCTAATGGATCAAAAAAATATGCAATATATGAAAGCATTGATTCTCCGCTAATTTGAACATTTGCTAAAATCCAAATTATAAATCCAGCAGGAATTGCAACACAAACAGCTCTTCCTAAAACAAATAAAGTCCTGTCAAAAATAGATCTTACAATTATGCTTCCTATTTGTGGTTTTCTATATGGTGGTAATTCAAGTATAAAACCTTCACTCTCACCTTTTAACAATGTTTTAGATAATATTTTAGAAATTAAAAGTGATAAGTATATTCCTAAAATTATAACAGCTAAAACAACAAGTGTAGATATTAAACTACCACTAAATCCTCCAACACTTCCAGCAAAAAATATCATTGCTATTGTTATTAAAAATGGAAATCTTCCATTACAAGGTACAAAACAATTTGTCACAATTGCAATTAATCTTTCTCTTGTAGATCTCATAATTCTACAACCAATTACTCCTGCAGCATTACATCCAAATCCCATACACATTGTTAATGCTTGCTTTCCACAAGTTCCTGCTTTTCTAAAAAAATTATCTAAATTAAATGCAATTCGTGGAAGCACCCCTAAATCTTCAAGTAATGTAAATAAAGGGAAAAATATTGCCATAGGTGGAAGCATAACACTTATAATCCATGTAACTGTTTGATATACACCATTTATCAACAAATCATTCAAAAATTGTGGAACATTAAGAAAAATAAATAGTTCTCCCAATTTATCTTTTCCTATTCCAAAAAGCCAAGACAAAAATTGAGAAGGATAATTTGCTCCAACAATAGTAATCCAAAATATTATTCCTAATAAAGCAATCATAATTGGAATTCCAAATTTTTTAGATGTCATTATTTTATCAAGTTTTCTATCTTTTTCAAATTTAGAACTTTCTTTTTTTACAACCTGTGATGCAATATTTTCAGCCTTTTTGACAATTTCTTCTTGAGTCATTTTTCCATTAGACTTTTCATCTATGGCATCAATTTGTGAAATTTCCTTTTTTAAATTTTCTAAAGTTTTTTTCTTAGTTGCTATTGTTCCAACAACTGGAACCTTTAATAAATCAGATAATTTTTCTAAATTAACACTTATTCCTTTCTTTTTAGCTTCGTCTAGCAAATTAACGCATATAACCACTTTTTTAGTTGTTTGTATAACTTGCAGTGCTAAATTTAAATTTCTTTCCAATGATGTTGCATCTAAAATAACAACTATTCCATCATATTTTTCAGATTGTATAAATTCCTTAGATACTTCCTCCTCTGTCGAATATGATTCTAAAGAATATGTACCAGGTAAATCGACAAGTACATATTTATTATTCTTATATTCATATACTCCAAAACTACTTTCAATTGTTTTTCCTGGCCAATTTCCAGTATGTTGATGCATTCCAGTCAAACCATTAAATATACTGCTTTTTCCAACATTTGGATTACCAATTAAACCAATTACTGTTTTATTTTCGTCCACAATTTCTTCTAGATTGCTATCCAAAATTCCATTTCCAGTTGAATTTTTAGTAAGTCCCATTAATATGTTTTCACCATCCTAACTTTAATAATTCTCTTGTTTAAATATATTCATCTAAAGATATTTTGTTGACACAATTGAATTTTTGTTAGATAATTAACGTATAAAGGAGTTTTCTTATGCAAAGCTTTGATGAAATATATAACAAATTAAAAGAAAATTATAAAGATTTAGATAATCAAAGAAAAAAGACATTATGTAAAAGTATAACAATAGCACTAGTAATAATAGTTCTATTTATTATATCAATTTTATTAATAAATCATCTTACTCCTGTTTTTATTGCTCCATTATTAATTGCATTTTTTCTAGTACCCGCATCACTTGTTTTCTTAATTGTCTATTTTTCTAAAAAATCTAAAAAATTTAACAGAGAATTTAAAGAAACAGTAATATATGATTTAATAAAAATGTATGATTCTAATCTTTATTTTTCTCCTGACAGTTCTATTAGAGCTAGTAAATATGATGATGCAGAATTTGAAATGTATGATGAATTTCATTCAAATGATTATATTTATGGAAAACTTAAAGGTGCTATTGAATTTGAATTAAGTGATGTACGTACTGTAAGTATATATACTGATTCAGAAGGCAATAGGTCTGAGTCAACAATATTTAAAGGACTTTTTTCAGCTGGTAGCCTAGGAAAAAATATAAATGGTAAAATAAAAATTCATTCAGATAAAGGACTTGTTGGAAAGTTTACTAAAAATAAAGATTTACTCCATATGGACTCACTAGAATTTGAAAAATATTTTGATGTATATTCAGAACAAAAAATATTAGCAATGAGAATTCTTACGTCTGACTTAATGGATTATTTAATAAATTTTAAAAAAGAAAATAAAATAAAATTTGAAATAACAATAAAAAATTCTTCCTTCTACATTAGAATTCATTGCTCAGATATGTTTGAAGGAAATATATTAAAAAATGTTCTTGATTACAATACTTTAAAGAAATATTATAATTATCTTAATTTTATGTGTACTCTAAATCAAAAAATTTATAATATTTTAGCAGAAAAAGATTTATAGTAAGGAGAAAATATATGCCAGTACCTATTTTTATTTTAATTATAATACTAGTTATCTTCCTATTAATGTATAACAGTTTAATAAAAAAGAAAAATGCCGTAAAGCAATCTCGCTCATCAATTGATGTATATTTAACACAAAGATTCGACTTAATTCCTAATCTTGTTGAATGTGTCAAGGGATATGCAAAGCACGAAAAAGAATTACTAGAAACAATTACACAATTAAGAACAGAATATGAACAAACTAAACAATTGTCAAAAGCTTCTGAGTTAAACAGTAAAATAAACAATATTATGCTATTAGCAGAAAACTATCCAGATTTAAAAGCAAGTGAAAACTTTTTAAATTTACAAAAAAATTTGACTAAAATGGAAGATCAACTTCAAGCAGCTCGTAGATTATATAATATGGATGTTACTTCATTTAATACAGCAATTCAGTCTTTTCCAACAAATTTATTAGCAATACTATTTAGATTTAAAGAAGAAGAATTATTTGAACTAGATCCAGAAAAAGCACAAAATGTAAAAATTGATTTATAAATTGGGCAAAGCCTTTATATAATACACTTTTCTATTATACAACTAAAAGAGTGCATCTAACTAATGCACTCTTTTAATTATTTTCCAGTTTGATTCTATCAATTCCATATATCACATATCCAATAATAATAAATGCTATCGTTAAGCTCAAAAGATTTATTATAACAGCATTATTTCCCAATAATCTAATATCCAAAAAAGCATAAATGTAATCACTCAAACTAGAATCAATATGACTTGCTATACTAAAGTTAGCTTGAATGAATATAAAAATAACATATAAATATGGTCCAATAATCCATATAATGGGGTCATACCATTTAAATCTTTTTTTACTATCAAATAAAATCCAATCAAATATTGTTAAAGTTGGCACAAAATAATGTAATATAATATCTATAAACTTAAAATTTTGATATGGATTTATTTTCAATGCATATGGAATTAAAATGAAATGATATACAGTCATTGTAAGTAAAATAGAAATCGTGATTTCTCCTTTTATATGAGGAGAAATTGTACTGCTGCCATTCATTCCATATTTTAGTAAATCTCTTGTAGTAACAATAATTAATGCAAGAAACAAACCTACGCAAAACAAATTACTAATAATAGTAAAATAAAAAAGGTTTCCTAATTTAAATTTACCATCTAAAATCCCAAAATCATATGTTAAAGAAAAGAATCCCAAGCAAAATACTGAAATTCTATAAAAAAGTGCAATTAATCTATTGTTAATATTCATATTTATCTCCACTTAATCATTTGCTAAACCAAAGCTTATACCTATAGCACTATTTATTCTCCCCATAATTTTTTCATCATCTATATGACCAATTTTTTCTTTTAGTCTACTTTTATCTATTGTTCTAATCTGTTCTGCAAGAACTACTGAATCAGATTTTAAGCCAACATCCTTTGAATCAATTTCAATATGTGTTGGCAATTTATTTTTTCCAACTTGTGACGTA
>CANQAH010000063.1 GCA_947588885.1 uncultured Clostridia bacterium | reverse complement strand
ATTCTCCTTCTAATAATCTTGTTACAATTTTGCATCTTTCCATTTCAAATAATGCTTGATTTTTTGCAACACTTATCTTTACTTCTTCAAAAGAATCTGACAATATTTTATTTACTTCATTTAATGTTTTTCCAGGAATTACAACTTTAAAATCATTTACTTGTTCTTCTAAAGCCTTTTTCTTCCATCCTAATCTATATCCATCTACAGCAACTACATTTATATTATTTTCTTTTATTTCAAAAAGACATCCTGTAAAAATTGGTCTATGTGATTCTGTACTTACTGCAAAAATTGTTTTACTTATCATATCTTTTAAAATATTTTGTTCTAATTTTATTGAATTTTCTTCATCTATTTTTGGAAGTTCAGGAAATTCAACAGGATTCATTGTTGCCAATTTATATAAAGATCCCTCGCATTCTATTATTAGTAATTCTTTTTCATCTAAACTTATTGAAATATCTGTATCAGGTAATCTTCTTATTATCTCACTAAACATAGATGCTGTAACAACTGTATTTCCCTGCTCTATTACTTCACATTCTATTACATATTCTATACCTAATTCTAAATCATAAGTTGTTAATTTAACTTCATTTTCATTTGTTTGTATAAGAATACCTTCTAATATAGGCATTGTTGTTTTTGAAGATACTCCTCTTATTACGGAATTAAGGGCTTTAAGTAAATTTGATTTTTCACAAATAAATTTCATCGTAATTTCCTCCTTTTTAATATTTAATATTTTTAGTAGTAGTAGTAGTAGTTATGTGGATAGTGTGGAAAACTTATTTTTTCATTTACTGCCGTAGTGTTACGATATGTTTATAAAATGTTAATAAAATAAAAAAGAATTCACAAATAAAAATTTAAAATGTTTAAAATTAGAAAATCCACATCTTATAAACAGTTTTTCAACAACTTTATGTGTATAACTAATACAAGTATTGCTATATAAATAAAAATTAAATATTTTTTTAAAAAAACTTTTACAAACATTTTTTTTGACAAAATTTTTTAAATAAAAGAATTTCTAGTCTTGTGGTTTTAAAATAATATTTTTAATACTATCCACAAGCATAAAAGTATTTTTATCTTTTTTTATTTCTTGCTCTATTTTATTACAAGCGTGCATTACTGTAGAATGGTCTCTTTTTCCAAAAGCATTTCCTATGTTTTTATATTGCATTTTTGCAAGTTCTCGACAAAGATACATTGCAATTTGTCTAGGATAAGCGATTTCGTTTGAACGCTTTGGACTATCTAAATCATCTACATCTATATTAAAATATTTTGAAACTATTTCTTTAATGTAGGTTGAAGAAATAACTTTTTCCTTATGAGCAATAACATCATTAATTGCTTTTTCAGCAAGTTCAAAAGTAATAGGACTATGTGTTAGAGATGCTTGAGCAACTATTTTTCTTAAAGCTCCTTCCAATTCTCTAATATTAGAATCTATTTTTGTTGCAATATTTGAAAGAATAATATCATCTATTACTATATTTTCAATTTGAACTTTTTTTCTAAGTATTGCTAATCTAGTTTCATAATTAGCTTCAGAAATGTCAACTAAAAGACCACCATCAAATCTTGATTTTAAGCGCTCTTCTAAAGGATTTATATCTTTAGGTGGTTTATCACTTGTTAATACGATTTGTGCATTATTATCACAAAGAGCATTAAATGTGTGAAAAAACTCTTCTTGAATTCCATCTTTTCCAGCTATAAATTGAATATCATCTATAAGTAGAACATCAATATTTCTGTATTTTTGTCTAAAATTTTCGTTAGAATTATCCTTTATTCCATTTATAAAATCGTTTGTAAATTTTTCAGATGTAACGTATAATACTTTTTTTTGTGGACTTCTTTTTAAAACTTCATTTCCTATTGCGTGTAAAAGGTGAGTTTTTCCAAGACCAACACCACCATATATGAAAAGCGGATTATACGCAATACCAGGAGCTTCAGAAACTGCGAAAGCAGCAGCGTGAGCAAATCTGTTATTTTCTCCAATTACAAAACTATCAAAAGTAAATTTTGGTTCAAGATTTGATTTTATTTGTTTAGTATATGGTAATTGAATAGAAGTATCTGTTTCATTATTTAAAGATTCTTCTGAAACATAATTAATTTCATATTCTTTGTGAACAACTTTTTTAAAACAATTTTTTAATAATTGTTCATAGGGTTTTAGCTGATTTCCAAAAAATGTTGTAGGAACAATAAAAGTAACAACATTATCTTTTATAGAATATATTTCGATAGGCGCAATCCAGGTCTCATAAGCGATAGAGCTTATTCCTTCTAAAGTGGTTGCTTTGATTTTATTAGTTAGTTCTTTATAATCTTGCCCCATATAAAAACCCCCTTTTTATTCAAGTAATATAATATCAAAAAATAAGAAAAAATGTCAATAAAAAATGTGGAAAAAAACAAATTAAATGTGGAAAAAGGTAATAAGCTTGATTTCCGTAAGAAAAGAACAAAAAAAAGCTTGACAAATACTATATAATTAGTGTATAATTTTAATGTTATTTAACAAACATTTTAGGAGGTGCAAAATGAAAAGAACATACCAACCAAAAAAGAGACAAAGACAAAGAGAGCACGGATTCTTAAAGAGAATGAAAACAAAAGCAGGTCAAGATATATTAAAAGCAAGAAGATTAAAAGGTAGAAAAAAACTAAGTGCTTAATAAAAAATAACGGGCCTATTAGATATTTAGGTCCTTTTTGCATAATACATATAATTTAAGTAGTGTGAAAAAAATGAGCAAAGTAAATGTATTAAAAAAGAATTATGAATTTAGGGCAGTCTTATCAAAAGGAAAATATTATAGAGGAGTTTATATAGAGGCTTTTGCATTAAAAAATTCTTTAGAAAAAAACAAAATAGGAATAGCTATTAATACAAAAATTGGAAAAGCTGTCAAAAGAAATTATCTAAAGAGGCTAATAAGAGAAGGGTATAGGCAAAACGAAAAAAATTTTGTTAAAGGATATAATATAGTCTTTTTGGTAAAAAAGTCTGCTAATATTGAAGAAATATCTTTTAGTAAAGTAGAAAAAGATGTTTTATTAATATTAGCAGAGATAGGACAAAATTAAATTTATGAAAAAAATTTTTATTTTTATGATTGAAAAATATCAAAAACACATATCTAAATTATTGGGTAATAATTGTAGATTTTATCCAAGTTGCTCGGAATACACAAAACAAGCACTAGAAAAGTATGGATGTATAAAAGGGTTATTTTTAGGAATAAAAAGAATTGTCAGATGTAACCCATTTTCAAAAGGTGGATACGATCCATTAAAATAAAATGGAGGAAGCTATATGTTTGCATTTTTTGCTAATTTATTTGGATATTTATTAAATTTTTTATACAATATAATACAAAATTATGGAATAGCAATAATATTATTTTCAATAATTGTCAAAATAGTTTTATTACCAATTTCTATAAAACAACAAAAAACAATGCAAAAAACAACTAAAATTCAAGAAGAATTAAAGGTTTTACAAGTAAAAAACAAAAATAATCCTGAAGCATTACAAAGAGAAACAATGGAATTATATAAAAGAGAAAATCTTAATCCATTTAGTGGATGTTTTAGTGCAATAATACAAATAATATTAATACTTTCAGTATTTTATTTAGTAAGATCACCATTAACATATATGAAAAAAGTAGATCCACAGGTAATTACAGATTATACAACACAGATTATGGAAGAAACCGGAGTTAGAGATGGTTATCCAGAAATTTCTATAATAAGAGAAAAATCAAAAGATGATGATAGAGTATATATAAATATGGAATTTTTAGGATTAGACTTAAGTAGCATTCCATCTAAAGACTTTAAAGATTGGAAAACTTATGTAATACCTGTATTATATGTAGTTTCTTCTTTTATTTCAATGAAAATAACAACAGCAATGCAAAAGAAAGATAAAGAGAAAAAACTAGATGAAAATGGGGAAGAAGAAATAGACGTAATGGCTCAAACCAATAGAAATATGACATATATGATGCCAATAATTGCAATTTCAATTTCTTTGGTTGCTCCATTGGGACTTGCTTTATATTGGCTTATGAACAATATTCTAATGATAGTAGAAAGAGTTATATTAAATAAAATATTTATAGATAAGGAGGAGCCTGTAAATGAGTGAAGAGATGATATTTGAAGGAAAAACTACAAACGAAGCTATAGAAAAAGGGCTTAAAGAATTAAAAGTATCAAAAAATGATGTAGAAATAAAAGTTATTGAAAATGAAGAAAAAAGAAGCTTTTTTGATATATTAGCGCCAAGAGTTGTAAAAGTTTCAATGAAAATAAAAGAAAATAGTTTAAAGAGTAGAAATGAAAAACCAAAAGTAGAAGTAGAAATAGATATAGAAAAATTAAAAAAATCTCAAGAATTAATTAAAGAATTTTTGGATAAATTTTTCGAGCAATCTATTAAAGAAAAAATTGATATAGATTCTCAAATTGAAAAAAATATAATAAAAATAGATATAGAAGATAGTAAGGCAGACTTTTTAATAGGGTATAGGGGAGAGACATTAAATGCACTTCAAACTATATTAACTGCTATTGCTACAAAAGAATGCAATGAAAAAGTTAGAGTAGAATTAGACATTTTAAATTATAGAGAAAAAAGAAAGAAAGCATTAGAAGAACTTGCTGAAAAAATTGCCAAAAGTGTCATAAGAACAAGAAAATCAATAACATTAGAGCCAATGACTCCCTATGAAAGAAAAATTATTCATACAAAATTGCAAGATAATCCTAAAGTAAAAACAGTAAGTATAGGAGAAGGAACTCATAGAAAAGTTGTAGTTTCTTTAAAATAAATAAAATATTCAATCTAAGGTCAAAGTGAGGATTGTATATTCAAAAATTTTGAATATTTCTCATTTTGACTTTATTTTTATATAATAAAAAATCGGCAGGATTTAAAATTTGAAAGGAGAAAAAATGAGTACAATAGCAGCAATTTCAACTGCAATAGGAAATGCAGGAATTGGAATTATTAGAATGAGTGGAGAAAATACTTTTGAAATAATTAGAAAAATCTTTAAACCTAAAAAAACAGATTTTAAAATAGAAGCAAATACAATAAATTATGGATACATAGTAGAAGAAAATAAAGTAATAGATGAAGTGTTAGTATCATTTTTTAAAGCTCCTAAATCTTTTACAACAGAAGATATGTGCGAAATAAATTCACACGGTGGGGCAATAGTTATGAATGAAATACTTGAGCTATGCCTAAAAAATGGAGCAACTCTTGCGGAACCTGGAGAATTTACAAAAAGAGCTTTTTTAAATGGAAGAATAGATTTATCTCAAGCAGAAGCAATAATAGATGTAATAAATGCTAAAACGGAAAAAGAAGCAAAAGCATCAATTAAACAACTAGAAGGAGGTTTATCTCAAGAGTTAGGTAAAATAAAAGCAGAGATAATGGAAATAATGGTTGATATAGAAGCATCAATAGATTATCCAGAGTATGACGTAGAAGAAGTTACAAATGATAGAGCTTTGAAAACATTAGAAAATATAAAAACAGAGTTAAAAGGATTAGAAAAAACTTTTAATAATGGAAAGTTAATAAAAGAAGGAATAAAAGCTGCAATAATAGGAAAGCCAAATGCAGGAAAATCCTCTCTTTTAAATGCTATTGTAAAAGAAGACAGAGCAATAGTTACAGAATATGAAGGAACAACAAGAGATACAATAGAGGAATTTATACAGATAGATGGAATTCCTCTAAAAATAATAGATACAGCTGGAATTAGAAATACAGATAATGAAGTAGAAAAAATAGGAATTAACAAAGCAAAGGAAATGGCAGAAGAAGCAGATTTAATAATATTCATAATAGATGCAAGTAAAGAATTAGAAGATGAAGATAAAGAAATTTTAGAATTGATCAAGAAAAAACAAGCGATTATTTTATTAAATAAAACAGACCTAAAATTAAAAATCACGAAAAACGATTTAGAGGGGATTTGCAAAGATAAACCTATAATAACTATTTCTGCATTAAAAAAAGAGGGCATAGAGCAAATATACGAAACCATCTCAAATATGTATAAATTTAATAAGATTGAAATAGACGAAAGCTTAACTATTACAAACAATAGACATAAGCAAGCTATAAGAAATATGATAGAGAATGTAGAAAAAGCTATAAAATCTATAAACGAAAAAATGCCAATTGATGTTATCAGTGTACACATTATTGAGTGCTTAAATGAAATAGGACAAGTCACTGGCGAAAGCCTTTCAGAAGATATAATAAACGAGATATTTAAGAAATTTTGTTTGGGCAAATAAAAATACGAACATTGTTTTTTGTTTCATAATTAACAGATATAAGGAGGAAAAAATGGAATATTTTGCAGGAGATTATGATGTAGCAGTTATTGGAGCAGGACACGCTGGATGTGAAGCAGCACTTGCAACAGCAAGGATGGGATTTAAAACCTTACTTTTTTCTATAAGCTTGGAAGCTATAGCGAATATGCCTTGTAATCCAAATATAGGAGGAACTTCCAAAGGACATTTGGTTAGAGAAATAGATGCCCTTCGGAGGAGAAATGGGAAAAAATATAGATAAGACATTTATTCAATCTAGAATGCTTAATACATCAAAAGGACCAGCTGTGCATTCTTTAAGAGCACAAGCTGACAGAAAGAAATATCACATAGAAATGAAGCACACTCTAGAAAAACAAGACAACCTATATATTAAACAAGCAGAGATAGTTAATATAAAAGTTGAAGATAACAAAGTAAAAAGTGTTACAACTAATATTGGAGCAGTATATAATGTTAAATGTGTAATTTTAGCAACTGGTACATACCTTAAAGGAAAAATATTTATTGGAGAAGTTTCATATGAAAGCGGACCAGATGGAGTATTTCCTGCAAATAAATTATCAGCGTGTTTAAAAGATTTAGGAATTGATATAGTAAGATTTAAAACAGGGACTCCAGCGAGAGTTAATAAAAAATCAATCGACTTTTCAAAAATGGAAATTCAAAATGGTGATGATGAGATTGAAATGTTTTCATTTGAAAGTAAAGAAAAAAAGATTGACCAAGTCCCTTGTTATTTGACATATACAAATTCCAAAACTCACGAAATAATAAGACAAAATTTACATAGATCTCCACTTTATGCGGGACAAATAGAAGGTACAGGACCAAGATATTGTCCATCTATAGAAGATAAGGTAGTAAGATTTAGTGATAAAGAAAGACATCAAATTTTTATAGAGCCAATGGGAGAAAATACAGAGGAAATGTATGTACAAGGTATGAGTTCATCACTTCCAGAGGATGTACAAATTGCAATGTATAGAACAATAGCAGGGTTAGAAAATGTAGAATTTACAAGACCTGCTTATGCAATAGAATACGATTGCATAGAACCATCTCAACTTAAATTATCATTAGAATTAAAGAAGTATTCAGGGATGTTTTTCGCTGGACAAATAAATCGGTACATCAGGATATGAAGAAGCTGCAGCACAAGGAATAATTGCTGGAATTAATGCAGGATTGAAATTAAGAGGGGAAGAACCATTAATTCTAGATAGATCAGATGGATATATAGGAGTACTTATTGATGATATAGTTACAAAAGGCACTAATGAACCATATAGAATGATGAC
>CANQAH010000062.1 GCA_947588885.1 uncultured Clostridia bacterium | reverse complement strand
TCGCCAAATTTGCACACAAATTTTTTAACAAAAATTTGGCACTTAGAACAAAGACGCGGACTTTAAAATAATTTTTTTATTTTGCAGATTACATATGTCCGCTTTTGTTCTATACTATCATTTAATTGTCTTTTTTTCAAGATTGTATATTCTATTTAAATGTGTGAAGAGTATGAAATATTATCCCAATATTTTATTAAGTATTATTTTGGCTATAAAAACTATCATAGTTATATGAAAAATTACTATACATAAACAAATTGTTGCAATAGTTATGAGTTTTGGTAACTGTTCGTCCATTACATATTCTTTAGGATTATCTTGATTATATTTTACTTTTATTGTTTCATCATATTCATTACTAATTAAATTTGGACTACCTTCATATGTAACACCATCAACTATGTATTCATATGTTGCGCCCTCACTATTATATGATACAAGTGTAGCTGTAGTTTCTAAATAATTTTGAGCTTTTATATTTTGAGATGCATATTGATAAATAAATACTCCCCATACTAGTAATGTCACACATAAAATTGGTAAGTTTATTCCTATTAGAACTAAATAAGTAATACGCTTGATTTTTTTTCGTTTTTTTTCTATTTGTTCATAATCCATATTGTTTGAATTTTTTATATTTTCAGAGCTATATATTTCGGTCGAATTAGGAATTTTGTTAGCACAAATGCTCATTCCAATTACACAAAGCATTCCCAATAAATAACCTATTAAATATATTATATTTTGCGATGTGATTGGGAAAAAAAACTTAAACCACGGAACAATCATAAAAAAAATAGACATAAGTATTATAAAAGTTTTATCTATTATAGCATTAATTCCTTGTTTAAATATATATATTTTGCCAGTTATTACACAATACACGCAATATAGACCTGCCGCTGGAAATATTAAAGAAATTCCTAAATTTTCAAATTTGTTTGAAAAATACAAAATCAAAATAATCAATAAGTATGTATATATCATTAATTTTTTAATTTTCTTTTTAATTGATACAGTTTCTTTCAAAACTTCATTCTGATTTTTCTTGTTTTCAATATATTTATTGCATAAGAATATTGATAGTATTAAACATAAAAAAGGGACTATAAAAATTAAACTTTCACCTAAAATTTTAATTTTTTCTCCTGTTGAAGCATATACATTATAAGTATTAAATATCATAGTAGTGATAATTAGCATAGATAAATATATTTTTTTAGTAATATTTTTCATTCTTATTTTCTCCCACTTTTATTTTTAATAAATTTTACCATTTGTTTATATTGTTTTCAACTTTTCTTTATTTTTATTGTAATATTGACTATTTTCGACATTTTATATATATTATCTTCAAGTAAAAATTGGAGGTATTAATAATGAGTGATTTAACTTCTTATCTTTTTAAAACAAATGCTTTTAGAGTTTGTGAAGAAAACAAACCATTTTGGTATACTTCTGGTAAAATTGGTCCATATTTTGTAAATGGTCAATTTTTATATGGAAGTGAAAAAGATGCAAATGAATTATTAAGTTACATTGATGATGAATTAGAAAATGTCTCAAAAGATCAAATTCCTAGAGATATTTTTGCGAAAGTTTTATATCAATATGAAAATAATGAAATATATGCAACAATAATAAATGCTTTAGTTTCTTACATTAAAGCAAATATTCCTGTTGACGAAATAGACTATGTTTCTGGCGGTGAACGTCGTGATTGGTTTTTCTCAAATATTGTAGCTTATCTTTTGAAAAAGCCCCATATCACAATTTATAAAGATTTATCTACTACTGAAAGTTCATATAACTTTTCTGAAAATAAAATAGTTACAAAATTAGAAAAAAATAATGTTCTTCATGTTGCCGATTTATTAAATCAAGCTTCTAGTTATTTACGTGCTTGGATTCCTGCTGTTGAAAATATTGGTGGTAAATTAATTTGGAGTGTTTGTGTTATTGATAGAAAAGATGGCGGAACAGAAAAATTAGTTGAAGTTGGATTAAAGCCATATGCTTTAATTAATATTGATATTCATTTATTTGAAAAGGCTCTAGAACTTGGAATTATAAATGATTCTCAATTGTCTATGCTTAAAGATTTTAAGAAAGATCAATATAATACAATGAGAAACTTCTTAATTAAGCATCCAGAATTTCTTGAAAATTCATTGAATTCAGATGAAAAATCAGCTAAAAGAGCAAAACTTTGTATTGAAAGTGATTTATATGACTTAAAAAAATAAATATCAGTTTTAAAAATACCTGCTAAATAATATAGCAGGTATTTTCATTATTTATCTAACTCCTCAAACATTTTGTCTACATTCTTGTATATTAACATCTTCATTTTAAATAATTTGTCGAAGTTTGTATTTATCTTTTAAATTCTTCTAATTTTTTAAATTCATATCCTTCTTCTTTTGCCTTTTTTATTATTTCATCTAAAATGTTCATATTGTCTTTTGATGTTCCATGTAGTAGCATTACTTCCCCTGGATGAAGATTATCTAATATTTTTGATTTTCCATATTCTTCTCTTCCTTGTTTTGATTCTTCCCAATCATCATATGCAAATGACCACATTATTGTTTGATAATTCATTTCATTGCATAATTGCAATGTTCTTTCACTATATTCTCCTTTAGGTGGTCTTATATATTTCATTTCATATCCAAATTTTTCATATACTGATGTGTGTAAATCCATTACTTCTTTTTTTACTTGTTCCTCAGAAATTTCAGGCATACTTTTATGATTTACCGTGTGATTTCCTACGTCGTGACCTTCTTCTATCATTCTTTTAACTAAGTATTCTGTTGTATTTAAATAATGTGCTGTAATAAAAAAACATGCTTTAACATTGTTTTCTTTTAGAACATCTAAAATCTTTTCTGTGTAACCTCCTTCATATCCTAAATCAAATGTCAAATATATATACTTTTCTTCACTATTTCCCATAGCAATTCCGATTATATTTATCTATTAATTCTTTATTTTCTTTTCCTAAATCTGGTTGTTCATGATTATCGTTTCTTTTTATTCCCCAACATATTTTTTTATTTATATCACTAGCTTTAACATTCGATACTTTTGCTATCATGCAGCCAATCATTGAAAAGACTATAATTGCAGCAACTAATAATTTTTTATACATAAAAACCTCCCAAACTTTTTATTATAAATTTATTATAAGTTTGGGAGATTTATGATTTATTTTTCCATTATTGATTTTATTTTTGTTTTAGCTTGTTCTATTGAATTTTGATTTGGCACCATTACATATAATTCTTGAGTTCCCATAGAATATGTCGTTTTCTTTGAATCAGTGCCAGATAAGCTGTATGTGCTTACACTCCATTTAGTTAGGTCTTCTAATTGTTCTTTAATTATACTGCTTGCTTTTTCTTGTTCTATATTAGTTTGGAAACATCCTTCAAGACTTTCTAATATGTCAGTATATTTTGACATTATATCTGAATCTTTTGTAATTTTATCCATAATTGCCTCAATTACAATTTGCTGATTTATTACTCTTTGTTTATCTCCAGATTCAAATGATTTTCTTTCTCTACTAAAAGCTAAAGCTTGATTTCCATTTAGGTGATTATATCCTTTTTGGAAATGATAACCTCCGCTAGTAAAATCATATTCTGAATATACATCTATTCCATCTAGTTTATCTACAAGTTTTACTAGTGTTGTGAAATTTACTCTTAAGTAATAATTTATGTCTGTGTCTAATAAATCTTCTACTGTGTTAACAGTTTCGTTTATTCCATAAATTCCTGAATGTGTTAATTTATCCATTGATTTTTTACTGTGTAACATTACATAATAGTCTCTTGGGATTGAAGTTAATAAAATTTCTTTAGTCCTTGTATTTACTGTTACAAGAATATTAGCATCAGTTCTAGATACTTTGCTTATACTTCCTTCTGTGTCAATTCCACTTATATAAATATTAAATGTTCCGTTGTCTACAGTATATTTTGATTCTGTATTTTTTACATCTTTCTTTTCTAAATTTTCTGTAGTTTTATATACTATTTTTGTATTATTTTTAAATTCATCAATTTCATCATCTAACATATCATATTGAGAAGAACTAATTAAAACTGCTTCTATTTCTTGATTTATTAATTCTTTTCCTATTTCTATAGGTTCTTTTGTTTCTACAATTTGCTTATTTATTTTTCCTTTAATTTCATTTATTGTCTTTTCTTCTATTAAAGCAGAATAAATGTCAATACTATCTAAATCAGATATTTGTTGATATTGGCTTTCTTTTCTTACTACAACAAAATATTCTTCTGTTTCTGCTATTTCAGTAAATGCAGACTTTAAAAATTTTGTTGTAACTCCAATATATTTCATTCCAACAACATATACTGATGAAATAGATATTACTAATAATAAACAAATAATATTTAAAATTATTGCCGTATTTCTTTTGGCCATTCCTACAATTAATGGAATTGTTATTCCAATTTCAATTACAGTAAGTATAATTAAAACTGCTGTAGGTAATATATTCAGTTTTAATAGTGAAAAGTAAAATACAATTGTTATAGCTGCAAAAATTATTGATATTATTTTAAAAAACACATCAATTTTTTTGCTCTTTTCCTTTGAAGAACTTTTATCTTTTTCTAAAAAATCTTCAAGCTCTTCATCTTGTGATTTAATATTTTTTCTCATTATATTTCCTATCTAAAAAATTATTTTTTATTTACCTTTTTTAGGTATTGGATTTCTTCTTTAATTCCTTGTTCTGTTATTTCTGCCCCGCTTTTTTTAAAAACAATTATAAATGTTAAAAATAATATTTTTAAATCTTCTGTAAAGCTTATATTTTCTACGTATTTTAAATCTAGTTCTATTTTTTTAGTTATACTAATATTATTTCTACCTTTTACTTGTGCTAGACCTGAAATTCCTGGCAATACATTACTCCTTTTTTTCTGTTCATCTGTAAAATATTTCTAATATTCAGGGATCCATGGTCTAGGTCCTATAAAACTCATTTCTCCTTTTAATATATTAAATAATTGTGGTAATTCATCAAGGCTAGTTTTTCTTATAATTTTGCCAACTTTAGTTAACATCTCATCATGGGACAAGTCACCTGCATTTTCTGTTCTTGAAGTTTTCATTGACCTAAATTTATACATATTAAATTCTTTTAAATCTTTTCCAATTCTTTTTGATTTATAAATTATTGGTCCTCTATCTTCTATCTTTATACAAATTGCAATAACAATAATTGGAATTGCTAATATTATCAACAATATTAGAGCTATTATAAAATCAAAAAATTTTTTTATTGATTTGTACATTTTTTCCTCTTTTACTGTATTTGATTCAACTTATAACATCATGTATTTTCATATTCTTTGTATGACTTTTCTGGGTCAAAAAACACTTCACCATGTAATGATGGCGCTTTTACTGGTTTCATATAATCTCCATAAAATTGTTTTAGTAATTTATCATATCCTATAGGCACTGGAAGTTTCATAGTTTCAAAATCCATTAAAATACTGTCATCATACCAATGCTTATCTAATTTTCTTTTTTCTGGATCAAACTTAAATTCTATTGTGCCAATAAGTTCGCAATCATCTACGTCTACTTTTCTAAGAATATCTTCTGTTTTTTTCCAAAATTTAACTGGAGAGTATATCTTAAAAAACATCCATAATAAAAAATACTGTAATCTTCCTTTTATCAATCGCTTATCTGTTTTTTTGGTTCTGTATCTATTTACAATATTCATTCTAAGTTTAAACTTTTTTTCTTGTTTTTTTAATAATTTTTTATCTGATGAAATACCGTCTAATATGAATATATCAATAAAAATTCCTTTATTATGTGTTGCTATTTTTCCTTCTTCTCTTTCACCTTTTAATATTGCTGTAGTTTCTGAATTTCTAAGCTGTGCATGACCTCTATAATAATTTTTTTCACTATATGAACTTTGTAAGAAATAAGGATATGTAAATTCTTTTTGACCAACTTCTATTAATTTGTCATAATCTTTTCTAAACATTGTTATGTCAATATCATCATCCCATGGAATATACCCTTTGTGTCTTATTATTCCTATTAAAGTTCCACCATCTGCATAATATTTTAAGTTATATTTTTTACAAACTTCATCAAATTTTGCTAATAAATCTAACTGTACATTCCACACTTTTTTCATTTTTTCGTCAATATAATAATCCCATCGTGTTTCAGGTTTTAGACTAACTCTTTCTTTCATATTTTCTCCTAATTTACTATTTATGCTTGTTTTTCTTTTTTATTTTTGAATATTTTATCTAAAACATATGATTTTAAAACGTTCACCGTAAATTCATCTTTTAATAATAGTAATATAATTCCATAAGTCATTATTCCTATAGCAACCTGCATCCCAATCAATATTATATTGTTTATATTGATAAATGATATAAGGTAAACTATTATAAGCATTATTAATCCAGATATTATTTTTTTGTAACTGAATTTTGCTAATTTTTTAAATGTTAAAAATCCATCACTAAATACTATATATAATATTGTTATTGTCATTTCTGCTATGATTGTTGCTATGGCTGCTCCATAGCTATATAGTCTTGGTATTAGTAATAAATTTAATATCAAATTTATTACTGAACCTGCTATGATAAATTTTGCACTTTTTGCTCTCAATCCTGCTGGATTATAATATTGTGATCCTAAGCAATTACTAATTCCAATTATAATTACAATTGGGCTTAATATCTGTAATAATAAAATTACTTTATCATATCCATCACCAAAAAATACAGGTACAAATTTATTGGCAACACCTATTAATCCGAACATTATTCCAAAGCCAATAAACATCAAAAAATTAATTGATGTATCTAATCTTTGATGCATTTCATCTATTTTGTTTTTAGCAAATAAATATGACATTCTTGCTCCAACAACTGTATTTAATGATGTAAATGAAATTCCTTTTAACATATCTAATATTCTTGTTGCTTGTTCATAATATCCATTTTCATTTGTACTATCTGTAATTAAACCAATTAATGTTTTATCTAAAATTGTATAAATTGAAGTGGCTATTGTTGGTATGAAATAAACTAAAGTTTCTTTAAAATGTCTAAAAACTTTAAGTTCTTTTATTTTTACCTTTTTAAGAAATTTTGGTAGATAAATCCACATTGACATTGTTCCAAGCAAAGATGTTAAACACATAATTATCATATATAGTGCTAAATCATTTGGAGATTTTATTAGTGTAAATAATAATACGACTCCTACTAATTTGAAAAATGCATTTTTTATAACTGTATATTTTATTTGTTCTAGTCCTGTATAAAACCATGATATGTCAAATGTTGAATTTAATAAATTCATTGTTAATATTATAAAATAAATCTTATATTTATCATTAAAAATTATAAATATGCTCCAAATTATTAAACAAATTATCGATGTGAATATTGTTAATAATTCAATTTCCCAAAAAAGTTTACTTCGTTCTTTTTCATTTTCCCTATTTCTTGATATTATTCTCGAACCATATGAGGCTGTTCCTAAAACAATAAATAAAGAAAAATACATTTGTATTGAATTGGTAAAACTATATATTCCTATGCCACCAGATCCAATTACTCTTGCTATGTATGGTGCAGTTATGAAAGGCAATATCAATGTTAATATTTGATAAAGCGTACTAAGTATAAAATTCTTTTTTAAACTAATATTGTTCTTCAT
>CANQAH010000061.1 GCA_947588885.1 uncultured Clostridia bacterium | reverse complement strand
TTGGCGCTTAGAACAAATATGCGGACAATTCATGATATTTTTTTCTTTTGCAGATTATATATTGTCCGCTTTGTTCTTTTTATTTATCATTTAAATTTTTATTTATTTCCTTTAAACATTTTGAACACATTAATTTTCCATTATGTTTTATGGCAGGTTTTAGAGCTCCACAGAAAACGCATCTATTTTCGTATTTTTGTAAAACGATGCTAGAACCTTCTACAGATATTTCAATAGGATCCTTTTGATCAATTCCTAGAGACCTTCTCATTTCTTTTGGAATTACAATTCTACCTAATTCATCAACGCGTCTAACAATTCCAGTTGAAAGCTTCATATTTATCACCTCCAAACAGCATTCACAAGTTCTCTAAACTAGAATCATAATAGCATATTTAATAAAAAAATACAACATGTTTAGAATAAATTTAAAATAAAAGAATAAATTGTAAAGAAGGTGAAAAATATGCTAAATAAGATTTGGCCTATAATGATAGTTATTTCAATTCTATTTGGAATTTTTACAGGAAGACTTGATGCTGTGAATGATGCAATATATATAAGCTTAGAAGAAACTGTTAATATGTGTATAAGCTTTATAGGAGTTATGTGCTTTTGGAATGGTATGATATCAATACTAAAAAATACAAAAATTATAGAGAAATTAAAAAATATTTTAAAGCCATTAGTTGATAAATTTTTTTCAGGAGAAACAGAAAAAGCAAAAGAATTTATAAGTTTAAATATTATTTCTAATATCATAGGAATTGGTAATGCATCTACACCAATGGGAATAAGGGCAATGGAAGAAATGGAGAAAACAAATAATAAAAGAAAATTATCAAAAAGTATGAATTTATTTGTATTACTTAATACATTGTCTATACAATTAATTCCAACAACAGTTATAAGTATAAGAACATCTATGGGAGCAGAAAGCTCAGGAAAAATAATTATTCCTGTTTGGATTGTAAGTATTTTAACTTTTTTAATAATTATGACAATAGGTTTAAAAATTTTTGGAGAAGACGAGAAAAATGAGTTCGTTTGATAAATTAGTAATACCAATATTAATTTTTACTATAATTATTGCTAGTATATTGGAAAAGAGAAAAACTTTTGATTTATTTACTGAAGGTGTATCTGAAGGATTTCAAACAATTATTAATCTATTTCCTGTTTTACTTGGGCTTTTTTTATCGGTTAACATGCTTAGAGCTTCTGGAGTTATAAATCTTTTTACAGATTTTTTGGGAGGTTTGTTTGAAATTTTGTTTATTCCCAAAGAATTAATTAGTATTATATTATTGAAACCCATATCTGCTAGTTCAAGTTTAGCTATAGCGACAGATCTTTTTAATGAATATGGTATAGATTCTATGATAGGTTTGATAGTTTCAACAATTTTAGGAGCAACTGAAACAACTTTGTATACTGTTGCTGTTTATACAGGTGCAATAAAAAAGAAAATTTCAAAAAAATTAATAATATTATCAATTTTAGGAAATTTTCTTGGAATTTTTTTATCTGTATTAGTTTGCAGGATCATATTTTAATTAATTTACTTGGTGCATTTCTATTTGCAACATCGATAGAAATGTCTTTTTTAGTAATATTTTTAGTATTTAATTCATCGTAAACTGTTTTCAATGCAAGTTCTGGAAAATTATTTTCTTTACTTAGATGGCCTAGCATTGCTTTTTTAAATATTTGTTTTGAAAACAGTTCTGATATGGTTTTTCCAGCAGATTCATTTGAAAGATGCCCAACAGGGCTTAATATACGTTGTTTTAATGAGAATGGGTATTTTCCATATTTTAAAATATCTGGATCGTAATTTGCTTCTAGTAAAATAAAAGAAGAACATTGTAAATTGGAAATTAGAGTATTGTCGACATGTCCAATATCGGTGGCAATACTAATTTTTTTATCATCATGAAAAATGTTAAATCCACATGGATTTGCGGCATCATGCGGAATAGAAAAAGGTAAGATTTCAAAGTCATTTATTTTAAAAGATTTATTATTTTTAAAAATAATTTGGTTTTTTTCATTTATTTTATTTTTTTGATCTGGCATTGCATTTAAAGTTTCTAAATTACAATATACAGGTATATCATATTTCTTTGATATACTTCCGACATTCATTGTGTGGTCTGAATGTTCGTGTGTAACTAAGATTGCGTCAATATTAGTTAAATCAAGATTAAAAGAAGCAAGAGCTTCAGAAATTTTCTTTTGACTAACTCCTGCATCAATTAATATATTTGTTTCATTTGATTGAATAAGTAAACAATTACCTGTACTGCCACTATATAAACTACAAAAATTAAACATCTACTACCTCATATATAAGTAGAAGATTAGTCTTCTACTTTTTGTCTTTCGATTTTTGCCCCAAGGCTTCTAAATTTTTCTTCTATATTTTCATAACCTCTATCAATGTGATGAAGATTAAAAACTTCAGTTATTCCATTTGCGCTTATTCCAGCCATTATTAAGGCAGCTCCTGCACGCAAATCAGTTGCAGATACAGGTGCACCATACAAATATTCAACACCTTCAAATACAGCTGTTTTCCCTGAAATTGTAATATTTGCTCCCATTTTATTTAGTTCTTGTGCGTATTGAAAACGTGATTCCCAAATACTTTCATTTATAATACTTGTACCAGCAGACATTGATAAACATACCCCCATTTGTGATTGTAAGTCTGTAGGAAAACCAGGATATGGAAGTGTTTTTATGTTAGCTTTAGATGTCCTTTTTGACCACCATACACGAACATGATCACCGTTTGCATCTACATTACCGCCTATTTCTAGTATTTTAGCAATAACTGGTTCTAAGTGTTTTGTTATACAATTTTCAACAGTTATATCACCTTTTGAAGCAATTGCAGCAAGCATAAATGTACCCGCTTCTATTTGATCTGGTACTATTGAATAAGTAGCATTTCCTTTTAATTCTTTAACACCATTTATTTTTATTACATCTGTTCCAGCACCTCTAATATCAGCTCCCATTGTATTTAAAAAGTTTGCTAAATCAACAATATGTGGCTCTTTGGCTGCATTGTCAATTGTTGTGGTTCCTTCAGCTAGAACAGAAGCTAGAATTGTATTCATTGTTGCTCCAACAGAAACCATATCAAAATATATTGAATTAGCTTTTAATTTATCACATGTAGCAGTGATATTTCCGTTAGAAACTGTTACAGTTGCTCCTAATGCTTCAAAACCTTTAATATGTTGATCAATAGGTCGTGGACCTAAATTACATCCACCAGGTAAGCCAACTTCTGCATGGCCACAGCGTCCAAGAAGCGAACCTATCAAATAATAAGATGCTCTAAATTTTCTTGTTAAATCTAATGGAGCAGATGAAGAAACAATATTTCTAGAATCAACTTCAATGCAATTTTTATTAATCCATTTAATTTTTGCACCTAATGTTTTTAATATTTCACAATATGATTTAACATCACTGATATTAGGCAAATTTTCTATTGTGCATACACCATTTATTAATAATGTAGCTGGGATAATTGCTACAGCAGCATTTTTTGCACCACTAATTTTAACATTCCCACGTAATGGTGTAGGCCCTGTGATAACTAATTTTTCCAAATATATACCCCCAAAAGTATCTATATTAATCTTTAAATAAACGTTTTTATTCAGAATAGAATATAACATATTATATAGATGTTGACAAGAGAAATTTTAAAGCTTACAGGCGCAGTGGTTTTAGTGTACGACTTGATTAAAAAAATCTACAATTTTAAATTTAAAATTATATTGCGGAGTTTCTGAAAATAAAAGAGAGGAAGTTTCAGTTTGAAGATTTTCTTCTAATATAGATTCTGATTCTTGCGGAAAACTACATGTAGTTGAATCAATTAGACACATTGGCGGAAAAAGTACGCACCACCAATTTTGGCCTTCTGCTTTGCCAAGTTTTATTCGTATTCCATCATAAAGCCCTGATGGTGTGGTAATGTTTGAATATTCTTTTTTTGGAAAATAAAAATTTCCAATTTCTATAGAAAAATCATAATTAAATCCTTTTTCTGAAATACTATTTTTTACATTATTATATATATCTTGTTTATGAGTTTCTAAAAAAGCTATCATTTCATTTTTATTTTTAAAATTAAAATTTTGTAAGAATGATAATAAATTATCTCTTACATGAAGTTTTAAATTCTGATCTTCTGTAGAATCACTATTTGCAATTATATGAAGTCTAAAAAGATTTTCTTTTAATTCTGATGAAATGTTATAAGAATATGAAATTGAGTAAAATAGAAAATATAAGATAAAAAGTATAAAAATAAATAATATTGATTTTTTAGACATTTATAATCCTCCTAAATATTGTTAAATATGATTATTGACAAGAATTACAAATGTATACTTGAAAAAATAAAATAGTTACAAAAATTAATTATATGTATGAGTTAAGATATGTCGAAATTGGTAGTACGATTTGGATTGACGTATAAAAATACAAATGGTAAAATTTACCAAAAGGTAACTAGGAGGGAATATTTATGGTAGAGAAGGAGTCTACAGAGAAGGTGTGTAGCTTATATGTTAATAATATGCACTTGATAGTAATGCTTGTACCATATATAGAAAAAAAGTTAGAAAAAGGAGATAAAATAGTTACAATATTAGAAGATGATTTAAATCAAGAAGTGAGAATGCTTATAAACAAGGTAAATTTATCAAAAATGAAAAAGGAGAAATTAAAAAAGATTAATTGGAAAAAAAATATTTTATCATTAAATAAAATTGCTGAAATAAAAAATAAAATTATTTTAGTAAAAGGAAGTTATGATTTTATAAAGGAGGTTAATAGTTATATTAATGAAAAAAGAGTAAAAAAAATAATTAATTGTTTTGAACTTGAGACATTTGAAGTAAATTCAAGGGAAATTTTGGAAAACCATCATAAAATATTAAATTCACTTGGAGAAAAAAATATTTCGGATGTATTTCATATAAATATGAGAAATAATAGCATATTGACTAAATAATTAGAATAGTATAATATATGAATGATTTGATTTGTAGTATTTGTAATAATGGAAGGAGTATGTCTATAAGAATGAACGAAAAATATGAAAAGGCAAAAGAACTTGTAAAAAAATATAAACAAGAACATTTATTAAAATTTTATGATGAAAAATCTACAAATGACAAAGAGAAACTTCTAGATCAAATATTATCAATAGATTTTGAATTAATGGAAAAGTTATATAAAAATGCTAAGAATCCTATTGATTTAAAAGATGTAGATATTGAGCCAATAGACTATGTTGATAAATCAAAATTAACTGCTACTGAAATAAAAAATTATGAAGAAAAAGGTATAGATGCTATTAAAGCTAATAAATTTGCAGTTGTAACAATGGCAGGTGGACAAGGAACAAGGCTTGGACATTCTGGACCAAAGGGAACTTTTGATATGGGCTTACCTTCTCATAAATCTTTATTTGAATTATTATGTGATACTATAAAAAGAGCAAGAGAAAAATATAATGTAATCATTCCTTGGTACATTATGACAAGTGAAGAAAATAATGCTGATACGGTTGCATTTTTTGAAAAAAATAATTATTTTGGATACCCAAAAAGTGCAGTGAAATTTTTCATTCAAGGACAATTACCAATGATAAGCACAGATGGAAAAATTTTGTTGAACGAAGATAAAATGGTTAAGATGGCAGCTGATGGACATGGTGGAACATTAAAGGCAATGGGAAAAACAAAAATAATTGAACAGATGAAAAAAGATGGAATTGAGTGGATTTTCATTAGTGGTGTCGATAATGTTTTAGTTAAATCAGTTGATCCATTATTAATTGGTATGTCAATAGAGAACAATGTTTTAGGCTCAGTAAAAACAATTGAAAAGACAGATCCAAAAGAAAAAGTTGGTGTTTTCTGTAAGAAAAATAAAAAAGTTGGAGTTATAGAATATACAGAAATATCTGATGAATTAGCACAAATAAGAGATAAGTATGGTGCTTTAGTATATGGAGATGCTAATGCGATTTTCCATTTATATAATATAAAAGGTTTAGAAAAAGTTAGTGATTTAAGATTACCTTATCATACTGCTGTAAAAAAAGCTAAATATATTGACAAAAATGGTAAATTAGTTGAACCAAAAGAACCAAATGCTTATAAATTTGAATTATTTATATTTGACTCTTATGAAATGCTTGGTGATGTTGTAGTTTTAAGAGTTAAAAGAGAAGAAGAATTTGCGCCTATAAAAAATGCGGAAGGTGTTGATAGCCCTGAAACAGCAAGAAAATTATATACAGATTATTGGAACAAACAGGAATATATGGCTAAATATGAAAAATGGTGTGAAGATCCTGATATAGATGATGCAACAAAACAAGAACTGCTTGAAATAAAGGGTAATGATGAAGAAATAAAAGACAGATTTTATAAAAATTTAGATTTTGGAACAGCAGGATTAAGAGGAGTAATTGGTGCTGGTACAAATAGAATGAATAAATACACCGTTAGTAAAGCAACACAAGGATTAGCAAATTACATATTAAAACAGGGAACAGAGAAAAAAGGTGTAGCAATTTCTTATGATTCTAGAAGAATGTCAAGAGAATTCGCAGAATATACAGCATTATGTTTAAATGCGAATGGAATTAAAACATACTTATTTGATGAATTAAGACCTGTTCCAGAATTATCATTTTTGGTAAGAGAATTGGAAGCAACTGCTGGTGTAATGATTACGGCAAGCCATAATCCGCCACAATATAATGGATACAAAGTGTATTGGGATGATGGCGCTCAAATTGTTGCTCCAAGAGATAAAGATATAATTGCTGAAGTAAATAAAGTTACAGAATATTCTATGGTTAAAACAATGACTAGAGAAGAAGCAGGAGCAAAAAGATTATACCATGTAGTTGGAAAAGCAATTGATGATAGATATATTGAAAGTTTAAAGGCATTATCTATACATCCAGAGGTTACTCATGAAATGGGAAAAGAAATTAAAATTGTATATACACCTCTTCATGGAGCAGGAAATAAACCTGTGCAAAGAGTTTTGAAAGAATTAGGATTTGAAAAAGTATATGTTGTTCCTGAACAAGAATTACCAGATGGAAATTTTCCAACAGTAGATTTTCCTAATCCTGAAGAACCACGAGCATATGAACTAGCATTAAAACTTGCTAAAAAGGTTGATGCTGATATAATTTTAGCTACAGATCCTGATTCTGATAGATTAGGAATATATGTTAAAGATACTAAAACAGATGAATATATTTTATATACTGGAAACATGACAGCGCTATTGATTTGTGAATATATATTATCTCAAAGAAAAGAAAATGGAACACTACCAGCGAATGGGGCAATTATAAAAACTATAGTTTCTTCAAATTTAACAGATGCTATTGCTAAATATTATAAAATGCATTTAATTGAGACTTTGACAGGATTTAAATACATAGGCGAGCAAATTAGAAATTTTGAAAAAAACCATAAACATGAATATGTATTTGGATTTGAAGAAAGTTATGGTTGTCTTGTTGGAACACATGCTAGAGATAAAGATGGTATTGTTGCAGTTATGATGCTTGCTGAAGCAGCAGCTTTTTATAAAAAACAAGGATTAACCTTATGGGATCAAATGATTAATATTTATGAAAAATATGGTTATTATAGAGAAAGCCAGGCTTCAATTTATTTAAAAGGTGCAGAAGGTGCTATAAAAATTAAAGAATTGATGGACAATTTAAGAAATGACCCTATTAAAAATTTTGGAGATTGTAAAGTTAAATCAATTACTGATTATGCTTCAAGTAAAAAATTAAATATGGAAACTGAAGAAGAAACGAAAGTTACATTACCAAAATCAAATGTTTTATATTATGAACTTGATAATGATGAATGGTGTTGTGCTAGACCTTCAGGAACAGAGCCAAAAATTAAGTTTTATATGGGTGTAAAAGGAAAGACAATGGAAGAAGCTGAAGAAAGGCTAAAGACTTTAAAACAGCAAGTTTTAAAGAATTTTGAATAGTAAATTTTAAGAAGAAAGATTTTTATATAATAGGAAATGCGGAGCATTTCCTATTATAAGGCTTTGCCACAATTGCACACAAATTTTTTAACAAAAATTT
>CANQAH010000060.1 GCA_947588885.1 uncultured Clostridia bacterium | reverse complement strand
AAAATAAAAAATAAAAAATAAAAAATAAAAAATAAAAAATAAAAGATAAAAATAAAAATAAAAAATAAAAATAAAAAATAAAAATAAAAAATAAAAAATAAAAATAAAAAATAAAAATAAAAAATAAAAATAAAAATAAAAAATAAAAAATAAAAAATAAAAAATAAAAAATAAAAATAAAAGATAAAAATAAAAGATAAAAATTAAAAATAATAATAATAAAAATAATAATAAAAATAATAATAAAAATAATAATAAAAATAATAATAAAAATAATAATTAAAAAAATAAATAAGAATCGAAAATTAAAATTATAAAATCAGAAATCAAAAATTAAAAATCAAAAATTAGAAATCAAAAATCAGAAATTAAAGATTAAAAAGTAAAAATATAAAATGATAAATTTAGTGAATAAAAAATTAATTTCTAAATAAAAAAATTAAAAAGTAATAATACAAAGTTGTAATAATACTCCTTTCAAGTTGGTTCAAAAAATTTTGACAAAAAGGTAAAAAAAGAAAATTTAGTTAATTTTTTTGGATAAAAAGATATTAAATAGAGTTAAAAAAATAAATATAAAATAATTAAGTAAGGATCAAGTTTTTATCCAGTATATGCAGTGTTATAGAAATTAGAAACTTTTTTAGTAAAAATCAAAATGGGTATAAAATAAAATGAAAAGGATTACGTTAACAATAAAACACCGTATAATTAACTAATTTAATAAAAAATTTGTGTGTTAACATAGAATGAAAAAATATATAAAAAATTGTGGCAAGAAAATATTAAAAAAAATAAAAAAATAGAAATGAATCAAAAAGGAAAAATTAATAGATAAAAAATATAAATTAAAAATAAGATCAGAAATTAAAATTTTTTAAATTATAAAATTAAAAATAGTAAATCGATAACCAAAATAAATAATAAACAATAAATAATTAAGAATTAAAAAATAAAAATATCAATTAGAAATTAAAAAAATATGTAATAAATTATTATATAAATTTATTATTAATTTTTACAATTTTAATAAAAATATTGAAAACCCCTGAAAAATATCTGGGGTTTGTCAACATTCTGTAAAAATTCCATTATATAGAGTTTTTACTTTTTGTTTTTTGTGTATTTTTTGTGTTTTCTTTGATTGTTCTATTTTTTTGATTTTCTTCAACTTTTAAGTTATCTTTTGCAACAGTCATTAATAATTTTAATCTATTTGTCTGATTTGATTCACTTGCGCCAGGATCATAATCTACAGCTGTTATATTTGCATTTGGATATGTTTCTCTGATAGTTTTAATTACACCTTTTCCAACTATATGATTTGGTAAGCAAGCAAAAGGCTGTACACATACTATATTTGGAATATTATTTTCAATATATTCAACCATTTCAGCTGTTAAAAACCAACCTTCACCTGTTTGATTTCCAATTGATAAAATATTTTTTACTTTATCTTCAAGGTGCCATATATCACATGGTGGCAAGTAGTTCTTTTTTGATTGTGATAAAGCTATTTTTGTATCTTTTTCAAAAATGTCAATTAATTTTATTGCTGTTTTAAATATTGCTGCTTTTGCTTTATCCGTTTTTAATAATTGATTAAATGTTATTTTATGTGTAGCAATAAATTTAATAAATCCCATAAAATCTGGTAATATAACTTCTGCACCTTCATTTTCTAAAACATTTGCTACAAAATTATTTCCAAATGGATGATATTTTATTAAAATTTCACCAACTATACCAACACGTGGTTTCTTTACTGATGTATCTAATTCAATTTTTTCAAAATCATTTACCATTTCATAGATACTTTCTTTGAATTGTTTACTGTTTGACTTTATTAATAATTTTTTGCATTTTTCCATCCATTTATTAAATAATGCCTCAGATTCACCTTTATTTACTTCGTAAGCTCTATTTTTTAATAATAATTTTTGAAGTAAATCTCCGTAAACAACCATTTTTAGTAATCTTTCTGCTAATCCTAATGTTATTTTAAATCCTGGATTTTTTTCCATACCAACTACATTAAATGATATAACTGGTACTTGAGGAAAGCCAGCATCTTTTAATGCTTTTCTTATAAAGCCTATGTAATTTGTAGCTCTACAGCCACCACCTGTTTGGGACATTATTAATGCTGTTTTATTAACATCGTAATCACCTGATTCAAGTGCTTCAATCATCTGCCCTGTTGTAAGTATTGATGGATAACAAGCATCATTATTAACATATTTTAAACCTGTTTCAACAGTATGTGGTGTGCAATCTCGTAATAATTTGACATTATACCCAGAAGCTTTAACAGCAGTTTCTAATAGCTCGAAATGTATAGGTGCCATTTGTGGTATTAAAATTGTATATTTTTCTTTCATTTCCTTTGTAAATGCTATTTTATTTTGTTCATAGTTACCAATTTGACAAGTATCTTTTTCTTCTTTTTTCTCTTTTATTTTTTTATTCATACTTGCAAGTAAAGATCTTATACGAATTCTTACAGCACCTAAATTATTTACTTCGTCAATTTTTATAAGAGTATACATATTATCATAGCTCTTTAAAATTTCTTCTACTTGATCTGTTGTAACTGCATCAACTCCGCATCCAAAAGAATTAAGTTGTATTAATTCTAAATTATCATGTTTTCCTGTATACTCAGCTGCAGCATAAAGTCTAGCATGAAATACCCACTGATCAACTACACGAATTGGTCGTTTTGCTTCAGCTTTTTTACTAACACTGTCTTCTGATAGTACGCAAAGACCAAGACTTGTAATTAATGTATCAATTCCATGGTTTATTTCTGGATCAACATGATATGGACGTCCTGCTAAAACTATACCTCTTAAATCATGTTTTTCCATATATTCCATGATTTCTGTACCTTTTTTGTCAACATCATTTTTAAAATTTTGATATTCTGCTTCAGCTTTTTTTGCAGCTTCAATTAATTCTTTTTTTGTAAAGTTATATTCTTTAAATTCTTCATGTTCAAGTATTACCTCAGCTAAATGTTTACTATCAAAAGGCAAAAATGTATTTATAAATTTAATATCAGGATTTTTTAATTCCTCTACATTATTTTTTAAAACTTCAGGATAAGAGATTACAATAGGGCAATTGTAATGATTATCTGCTTTTTCATATTCTTTTCTTGAATATGGAATACAAGGATAAAATATAGTTTTGATTCCTTGTTGAATTAGACTTATTATATGCCCATGTGATAGTTTTGCCGGATAGCAAACTGATTCAGATGGCATTGATTCCATACCTTTTTCATAAGTTTTTCTATTACTTTTTTCTGATAAAATTACTCTAAATCCTAAATTTGTTAAGAAGGTAAACCAGAAAGGATAATCTTCATACATATTTAAAACTCTTGGAATACCTATTGTTCCACGATATGCATCTTTTTCTGAAAGGGGTTCATAGCTGAAAAGCCTTTCATATTTATATTTGTACATATTAGGTAAATTTTTATTTTCACTAATATTTCCGCTTCCTTTTTCACAACGATTACCAGAAATAAAAGATTTTCCATTACTGAATTTATTAACTGTTAATAAGCAATTATTTTCACATTTTCCACAACGAACTTGTGATGTTTTAATATTTAAATTATCTAATTCATCAGATTTTAAAATTGTTGAAAAATGTGTCATATCAAGATTTGATTCGAATTGCTCTTTTGACAAAAGTGCAACACCATATGCGCCCATTAAGCCAGCTATATTTGGTCTTATAACATTTCTTCCAACTATTTTTTCAAAACTACGTAAAACGGCATCATTATAAAATGTACCACCCTGAACAACAATATGTTTTCCAAGTGTACTCATATCACGGACTTTCATAACTTTTTGTATTGCGTTTTTGACAACTGAATAAGAAAGTCCAGCAGAAATATCACCAACACTATAGCCTTCTTTTTGTGCTTGCTTAATTTTTGAGTTCATAAAAACTGTACAACGTGAACCTAAATCTACAGGTGTTTTTGATTTTATTGCAGATTGAACAAATTCTTCTATTGATAGTCCTAAACTTTTTGCAAAAGTTTCTATAAATGAACCACAACCAGAAGAACATGCTTCATTTAGCATAATATTGTCAATGGCATGGTTTTTCATTTTTATATATTTCATGTCTTGACCGCCAATATCAATAATGCTTGTAACATCTGGCATAAATTGTTTTGCTGCTGTATAATGTGCAATTGTTTCTATTTCATTTAAGTCAACATTAAGGGCAGTTTGAATTAGTTTTTCACCATAACCTGTTACACCAGAAAATCTTAATTTTGCTGTTTTAGGAAGAATGGCATATAATTTTTTTAGCATTTTAATTACGCTATTTAAAGGATTACCTTCATTACTGCCATAATCAGAATATAGCAAGTTATTATCATTATCAATTAATACAAGTTTGGTAGTAGTTGAACCTGCATCTATTCCTATGAAACAGTTGCCATCATATTTTTCTAAAGGTTTAGTTTCAACTTTTGCTTTATTATGTCTTTTTTTAAACTTTTCGTATTCTTCATCAGATTCAAAAAGTGGTTCTATGGGTTGGGTTGTTGTATCTTTAGATTTTTTTAAATTATTTATTTTTTTCTTAAGATCAGAATTTGTGAATGGTGTAGAATTTAAAGAATCAAGTGCGGCACCTTTTGCAACTAATAGATGTGCATCTTCTGGTATTATTATTTCATCTTCTTTTAATTCTAAAGTTTCTATAAAACGTTTTCTAAGTTCTGGTAAGTAGCTTAAAGGACCACCTAAAAAAGCAACTTTTCCACGTATAGGTCTTCCACAGGCTAATCCAGAAATTGTTTGATTTACTACAGCTTGAAATATTGATGCAGCAATATCTTCTTTACGAGAGCCTTCATTTAATAATGGTTGAACATCGGTTTTAGCAAAAACACCACATCTAGAAGCAATTGGGTAGATTACTTTGTAATCTTTTGCAAGTTCGTTTAGACCAGCTGTATCTGTGTTTAATAAAGAAGCCATTTGATCTAAAAATGCTCCCGTTCCACCAGCACATGTTCCGTTCATTCTTTGTTCTATAAATTTATCGAAGTATATGATTTTAGCGTCTTCACCACCAAGTTCTATAACTACGTCAGTTTCTGGTAAATATTTTTCAACTGCTCTTTTACATGAAATAACTTCTTGAATGAAAGGTATTTCCAAAAACTTGGCTGCAGACATAGCGCCAGAACCAGTTAAAGCCATTGTAAATGAAGAATTTGGATAATCTTTTGACAATTGCTCTAAACAGTTACATACTGTATTTTTTGTATCTGAAAAGTGTCTAGTGTAGTTAGTATATATTGTTTCGTTTTTATCGTTCATTACTATAATTTTTACAGTTGTAGATCCAACATCTAAACCTACGTGTAATAATTCTGACATTTGCAAATCTCCTCTCATATAATCACAATGTATATTATAACGAAAAGCCTGTTTTGTCAATGTAAAAAAATTACTAAAAAGCGAATAAATTGGGAAATATGCATATTTTTAAAAATGAAAAATAAAATGATTTTAACAATATATAAATAGGGAGAAGATATGTATGAAAGAAAAGAAAAATAATATGAAAAAATGGCTATTAGTTGTAGTTGTGTTAGCTTTTTGTTTAATTATAATAATTGCAATAGGGAAAAATTCTGGAAATATGCAAATAGAAACGACTATTACTGAATATACTCCAGAAGAGGAAATTAGTGAGGAACAGAATAGAATGACAATAGTTACTTTATATTTTATTGATTCAAAGACTAACGAATTGGTACCTGAATTGAGAAATATAGATGTAAAAGAATTAATGAGTGAGCCATATAAAAGAATAATGCAGTTGTTAATTAAAGGATCTGAAAAGACAGAAATGAAAGAAGCAGTACCTCAAACAACAAAAATAAATAGAATGTTTTTAGAAGGTGAAAATTTAGTTATAGATTTAAGTAGTGATTTCATAGAAAAATATGATATTAATTCTGAAGAACAAAATAAAGTTATACAATCAGTGGTTAACACTTTCTTAGAACTAAAAGAAGTATCATCAGTAAGTTTTTTGATTGATGGAGAGAAGGTAGATGGAATGATGGAGCCATATACAAGGATAAAAGACTAATGCTTTTTTAATATTTTGATTAGTTTTAGTATGTCAAAAATGTTATTTGTAGAGTGCAAAAAATTTTCAACTTCATATAATGAAGATATTGTATTTTTAATAAATTTAGATTGTCTTTTTGGTATCTGTTGCATAATTATCACCTTTTGCATATTGCAGTAATTTGTTATATAATATGAAAAATTTGAATTAAGGGTGAAATTAATTATTAGTATGAAGGTAAAAATTAAAGATGATGAAAAGGTAGATAGCCTTGATTTTAAAGACTTACAGCTTATTCAGAAAAAAGATGGTTTTTGTTTTGGAATGGATGCAGTAATTTTATCAAATTTTGTTGATATTTCAATGAAAAATGCAATTATTTGTGATCTTGGAACAGGTACACGGAGTAATTCCAATTTTAATAAATGCTAAAAATGACATAGAAAAAATATATGGTTTTGAGATTCAAGATGAAATTGCAGAGATGGCGACAAGAAGTGTTGTAATGAATGATATGTCTAAAAAGATTGAAATAATTAATGAAGATATACGAAATTTACATAAGAATGAATGGAATAAAAAATTTGATATTGTTGTTACAAATCCTCCATATAAAAAAATAAATACAGGATTAATAAATGAAAGTGAACAAAAGATAATTTCTAGACATGAGGTAAAATGTACACTTGAAGATATTATGTTTACATCATCAAAAATCCTAAAAGACAATGGACTATTTTATATGGTTCATAGATCAGAAAGATTAGTAGATATTTTAACTGAAATGAGAAAATATAAGATTGAACCAAAAGAATTAAAATTTGTATATCCAAAGAAAAATGATGATAGTAATTTAATTCTTATAAAAGGTGTAAAATGTGGAAAAGCTTTCTTAAAAGTGAAAAATCCATTAATTGTTTATGATGAAAATAATAAATATAGTGATGAAATTTTAAATATATATAAAAAGGATAATGTAAAAAATGAAAGGTAAATTATATGTAGTAGCGACTCCAATAGGAAATCTTGATGATATTACTTATAGAGCAATTAATGTTTTGAATCAAGTTGATTTAATTGCAGCAGAAGATACTAGACACACTTTAAAACTATTAAATCATTTTAATATTTCAAAACCATTAATAAGTTATTATAAAGAGACAGAAAGAATAAAAGCTAGTGGAATTATTGAAGAAATAAAAAATGGTAAAAATGTTGCTATTGTTTCAGATGCTGGAACACCTGGAATTTCAGATCCTGGAGAAGTTTTAATAAAACAAGCAATATCAGAAAATATAGAAGTAATTCCAATACCTGGTGCTTGTGCTGCAATTAGTGCGCTAATTTGTTCAGGAATGAATACTTCAGAATTTCTTTTTATTGGTTTTCTTTCAGCAAAAGCAAAGGAAAGAAATGAAAAAATTGAATCCATAAAAAATGAAACAAGAACATTGATTTTTTATGAGGCACCACACAAAATTGTTGACACATTACAAAGTATGTTAAAAGTTTTAGGTGATAGAAATATTGTAATAGGAAGAGAAATAACAAAAATTCATGAAGAATTTATTAGAGGAAAAATATCTGATGTTTTAGATAACTTAGAGATAAAAGGTGAAATGGTAATTATTGTTGAAGGATCTGAAAAATCAGAAAAACAAATTGAAATAGAAAATAGAAATAAAATGTCATTACAAGAGCATTATGATTTTTATGAAAAACAGGGATATGATAAAAAAGAAATAATAAAACTTATTGCAAAAGACAGAGGAACAAATAAAAATGAAATATACAAACAATTTACTTAAAATACATATTAATAAAACTATAAATTTAAATTTTTATAGTTTTATTATAAAATGAAATACAAAAATAAAGTATGATGTGTTATTATCATACTTTATTTATATTATAGGAAATTCGTAGAACTTTCCTATAATATAAAGGCTTCGCTCAATTTGTACACAAATTTTTTAACAAAAATTTGGCACTTAGAACAAATACGCGGACAATTCAGTATGATTTTTCCTTTTGCAGATTACATATTGTCCGCTATTGTTATA
>CANQAH010000059.1 GCA_947588885.1 uncultured Clostridia bacterium | reverse complement strand
AATGTCCCCTGTTCAATATAGAGAACATTCCATGTTAGTAGCCTAATTATACTGTCCAACTTTTTGGGTTCAGTACAAATTGACTTTCCTATGTATTTAAATTATTTATAATCATTTTACTTTATTTATAACATCAGTTACAATTTCTATATCACTTAAATGTATCGTTTTATTTTTTAAAATTTGGTAATCTTCATGTCCTTTTCCTAATACTAATAACACGTCTCCCTCTTTTAGCATTTCCATTCCTTTTTCAATTGCCTTTTTTCTGTCATATTCAATGATATAATTTTTAGCCTCTAGTGGTGAAACTATATCATTCATAATTCTTTTCTCATCTTCTGTTCTTGGATTATCATTTGTGAATATTACAAAATCAGATAATGATGTAGCTATATTTCCCATAATTGGTCTTTTGCTTCTATCTCTATCTCCTCCACAGCCAATAACTGTATATACTTTGTTTTTCTTCATTTGTAGGACATTGCCAATAATATTTTCTACTCCGTCTGGTGTATGAGCATAATCAATAATTACTGTAGCATTTTTATATTTAAATGTTTGAAATCTACCAGTTGGTGTAGAAAGTTTATCTTATATATTTATTATTTCTTCAAAACTATATCCCATATCATGTAATATTATAAATGCATTCATATAATTCCATATATTATATTTCCCTGGTAAACTTAATTTTACATTATATTTTTTATTTTGATATGATACTGTAAATTCAGAAGAATCAGGATACAATTTACAATCTTCTATTATAAAATCATTATGTTGTTTTTCACCATACAAAATATTCTTATTTTTATCAAAGCAAAAATCTTTATATTTTGGATCATCTCCATTGATTACAGCAACAACTTTTTTATCACTTGGATATTTAAATAAATTTTGCTTTGCATTTTCATAATTTTCCATTGCTACAAATTCATCTAAATGATCTAATGTTAAATTTGTGAAACAAACATAATCAAATTCCATTTTTTCAAGTCGTCCATCTCTTAAGCCTTGAGCACTACATTCTATCGAAAATGCTTTTATATTGCTTTCAATACACTTATCATATAGTTTGTATAATAGTGTAAAATCAGGTGTAGTTATTTTAGGATCAAATACAAATTTGGTATTAATAAAATAGCCTATTGTTCCCAGGTATGCAGCATTGTTTGAGAGCAAATTTAATGCTTGATGAATTAGCCATGAACTTGTAGTTTTACCATTTGTTCCAGTTATTCCTATTAATTTAAAATCATTTCTTTTTTCACGTAATTGATTTCTGTATTTTTCAGCCATGAAGTTTCTTGTTTCTTTGATAATTTTATTTTGAATGGTGCTACTTATCATTTTCTATATAAATTTCCTTTTTTTGGCGATTAATTTTCTGATATTGCCATTGCAGTAATTATACCATATTTATATGTTGGAACTACCTTATATGTTTTTCCACTTTCAATGGAATTTTTTTGATTAGTTATGTTCGATTCCAACGTATCTCCATCTCCTTCAGCTTCTTCTCCATTTAATTTTGTAACTACTGTATAATTGGTTTGTCTGTTTGACTCAAGTATAGCATCATATAATAATTTTATTTCAGAGTCTCTCATTTGATCTCCAACATATGCTTCAAATTTAGCATTAAAATTTTCTTTTTCTACTGAGCTCATTTCGTCAGGAGTGCTGTTTCCTGAGCCATTATTTTGTTCTGATAAACTTGTAACTTTTTCAAAAGCTTTTAACTTATAACTATTATTATCTTTAGTAAATGTATATTTATATTCACCTACTCTATTAAGATCAAGATTCTTTACTACTTCAGAGTACTTGTATTTATCTAGATCTTTTGCATAGTCTGATTTTAAATATTGTTCATAGTCACTATATGATATAGCTATTAAAGAATCAGATTCTGGATATTCTTTTAACTGAAAGTTATAGTTTCCAAGTATTTCACATCCTATAGCATCTATTTGAGATGAATAAAATGTTCTTACAAATAAAGGTTTAACATATATTTCTATTTTACTATCATATTTTTCAACTTTAGTTATTACTTCTGTTATTTGTGAAGGTGTAGCATCTTCTGTTACTTCACTTTCTTTTGCCTCATAAGAGTTGTTGTTAGAATTATATACATAACCTATAGTTTTATATATATCTGTAAAATTTGTATCACTATCATATAGAGATATATCTGTATATGTTGTTTTTCCAGCTTCTTCTTCTGTAAATATTGTTTTTAGATATTCTTCTATTTTTTCTTTTGAAACTGATTTTGATGATGAACCACCCATGTCAGCATTTGTAACTTGTGCCATTGCTAATTGTAATTTTAGTTCATCCTTAATGTTATCATTATCTTGATTAAATCCACCTGATGCATAAATTGCATATTTAGCAAATGTTTTATTATTTCCAGTTAAAGCATATAATGATTGTATTTCTGTATCTTGGTTTATTATATCTTCATTTGTAATTTCTTCGCCTTTTTCATCTTCTTCTTTTTGTTCTGGAACATTATTTTTTTGTTCACTTTGTTGAGCTATTTCTCCGTTATTCTCATTTTTATTTGATTTTTTTAATCCCAAAATAATTACACATGTTATTATAATTGCGACTAATAGTGCAATAAATATGATTAAAGCAACTAATGGAATACCTTTTCTTCTTTCCATATACTCCTCCTCTTTTGTATACCTGTACTTTATTTTTATATTATATATATTAATTTTTCTTTTTGCAATACCGATGTTAACAGTTTTTGCAAAGTAAAGATTTTAAGCCTATTTCTAAATCAATCATTCCGCTTTTAGATGAATAGTCTAAGCTAATTAATTCATTTAAAATTATTTTTATTTCTTTTTCTGAAAAATAATTTGCTTGTTTTTTGTATTTTCCAATTAAAAATAATTGATTTGGCTTTAAGTCTAGTGCCATTGCTATGTCTCTATTCAACTCAACTGCTAATTTACAAAAATATATTTTTTTAAAATGGTTGTATAAAGTTATTATTATTTTTTGCAGTGGCTCTTTGTTATATAATAAATTATCTAATATTTCTAATGCATTTTTAGTATTTCTTTCTCCTAATGAATCTGTTAAGTCAAATATTATGGCTTCCATATCTTTTATGGCTAATTTATCTATGTCTTCTTTTTTTATTTCGTTGTTTTCTCCAGCAAATTCAATTAATTTCCTAATTTCATTAATTAAATTTTCCATTTTAGTTCCAGATATTTCTATAAGGTATGTTAAATTTTGATCTGTTATATTTACTTTATAAAGTGAACATATTTTTTTTAGTCTATTTTTTATTTCAACTGGTTTTAATTCTTTAAATTCTAATACTTTTGCATATTTTTCTATTGTTTTATAGAAATCCATTTTATGTACTGTTTCTTCGATAAAAACTATGACAACTGATTCATTTATTATTTCAAAATTTTTTGATAAGTATTCTTTTATCTTATCTTTTATTGGAGATTTGTTTTCTTTTTTAAATAGATTTGAATTTTTTATTATAATTAATTTTTTTTCATATCCAAATGCTGGAGTTTCTATATCTGATATTAATCCATTTATATTTTCTTCATCTAGTAAAATATAATTAATTCCTAAACTTAATTCTCCAAAGCATTTTTTTATTTTTTTCAAGTATTCTTGAATTAAATATTTTTCCTCACCATAAAATAAGTATATACTATTTAGTTTCTGAACTTTTAAGTCGTTTTCTAAATCATTTAAAGTTATTATCATCCATTTATCCTTACTTTTCTAGCATTATTTTTAAAACTTCTGATACACTCCAAGCTTGTGCTATTGTTCCTCCTGGATTATATGGTTCTTCAGAATCGTATAATTCTGATATATTTCCAATTGCTGCTTCTTTTAGTATCTCAGAAAAATTATTTTTATATGTTTCAATACATTTTTTAAATTCTTTTTCTAGCTTTTTCTTAGTTTTCTCATCTTTTTCATTTTTTATTAAATTTTTAAATGCATCTACATATAATCCTGCAAGCCATGGCCATGTAATTCCTTGGTGATAACTCATATCTCTTCTAAAGCTATCTCCTTCGTATGTAGCAACATATTTTTCATTTTTCTTTGATAATGTTGCTAAACCATATTTAGTCACTAATTCTTTTGATACTGTTTCAAACATTTCCTTTGGCTTATCATTTGTCATAACCATAACTGGATATGTTGTTGATAATGCAAATAATTGGTTTGGTCTTATTTCTTCACTTCCAAGAACATCATATAAGCATTTATTTTTTTCATTATAGAACTTTCTATTGAAATTTGTTTTTACTTTTTTAGCTAATTTTGTACATTCATCCTTAGTCTCTTGATCATCAAATTTTTTTGCTAATGCTTCTAATGTTTTTATTGCATTATACCAAAGTGCATTTACTTCAACAGCTTTTCCACTTCTCGGTGTAACTGCAAAACCTGAAACTTTTGCATCCATCCACGTTAATTGAGTATTTTCTGTTCCAGCTGAAATAAGTCCATCTGAGTCCATATAAATATTACTTTCATCTATGTCAATTCCTTTTTGAAACATTTTAAATACATTTTTTAAAATATCATATAAATTTATTTGAATAAATCTATAGTCATTTGTATATTCCAAATATTTATTAATTTGTTCAAATAATAATAATGAACTGTCAACACTATTATATAGAGGTCTGCTATCATAACCAGAATATCCATTTGGAACTAGTCCATATTTAATATCTCTTGTCATCATTAGTAAAATTTCTTTTGCAAGTTCAAATCTTTTTGTTTTTAAAAGTAAACCTTCATAAGAAATCATTGTATCTCTGCCCCAATCCAAAAACCAAGGATAACCTGCAATTATTGTATGTAAGGCAAACTTTTGTCTATAAGTAATAAATGTGTCTGACGCAATTATTAGATCTCTTATTGCTTCTTGCTCTTTTTGGCTTGCTTTAGGATCTACTAGTTCACTTTCTTTTATTATTTTCTTTAATCTTTTTTCTTCCTTTTCGTCTTCAATTTTACCATTAATTTCTTCTATATTATCTTCTAGTCCACAAACTATTGTAAATTCTTTTTCTTCATTTGGTTTTATTGAGACTTCATATCTTCCAGTAACTATTAAATCTTCTTCCGGATAAAATCCTCTTTTTTCTTCTTCTATATAGTACATATTTCTAAATATATCATTTGTATGTTCTATATATTTTCCATCTTTAAGGTATAAGTAAATTGGCGCTGTTTTATTTCCATCTATTGTTACTCTAACTTTATTATTTAATACACGTTGATTAATAAAATATTCGTGATTTGTATTCATTCTATGGAAGTCTCTGTAATTCATTATTGGAGCCAATTTCATTAAAATTTCTTTATCTGTATTTTTAATTTTATAGTATACTGCAACAATATTTTTACCATAAACCATTGATACTCTTTTTTCAATTTGAATTCCATTAATATTGTATTTAAATATTGGATTATAAATTTTTTCAAAGCTTTCTAAATTTTTGTATCCTTCTGATATAAAATTTTTGCAAACATTACTATATAATATTTCTTCTTTTCCATCAACAATTATGCTTTCATCTATTTTAGATAAAATAACAAATCTTCTGGAAGGTGGATCAAGTGGTGCAATCAATAATCCATGATATTTTCTTGTATTAATTCCTAATATTGTTTGACTTGCATATCCTCCAATCCCATTAGTAATTATCCACTCTTTGGTTAATCCGTTTTTCAAATCTAGCTCTTTTTTACTTATTTTCATTTGTATCTCCTTAAATTTTACTTATTTAGCTTTTCCATTTCTTTTGCTAACTTCTGATTTTGTTCTTTCTTTTCAACTGTTGTTTGAATTGATTCTATTCTCTTACTATATTTAGAATTAAATTTGCTTTTTCTCTTTTTGCCTTTTTGTTTAGCTTTTTCAATTTTCTTTTTATTCTTTTTAATTTTTGAAGATTCTTTCTTTTCTCTTTTTAATTCATCTTCTAAAATTGAATTTGTTAATAAAAATGTTGGTGTACTCTCTTTATCTCTATATTTTAAATCATTGCATATTAATTCCATAATTGAAGTAGCAATTGCATCTGGATTATGTCTGATATATTCATTGTCAATTGTTGATAATGTTTTTTGTATTATTTTTATTCCTTGTTTTGTAGCCTTGTCAATATCTTGTAAGACAATATCTTGTCCTTCTTTATTATATTTTCTAACAAATTCTGGAACAATCTCTCCTGTATCTGCTATGCAATAATCTGCAATGTCTTTTCCAACATGTTCAAATAAAGCTTTTAAGTGATCAGATATTGAATAATTATCTGTTTGTCCTGGTTCTGTCATTATATTTGTTATGTATATTTTTATTCCTGTACTTTCTTTTATTGCTTTTGAAATATTTTTAACTAATAAACATGGTAGTACTTCTGTATATAGGCTTCCTGGTCCAATTATAATTGCATCAGCTTCTTTAATGGCTTCTAATACTCCAGGTGCTGGTTGGCAATTTGATGGACTTAGGTATACTCTTTTTATTTGTGTTACTTTTTCATAAGTAACTTTTGGTATTTGTTCTTTTCCTTCAACTGTTGTTCCATCTTCCAATTCTGCACATACTATAACATCATCTAAAGTTGTTGGTATTATTCTTCCAGTAATATTAAGAATTTCTGTACTTTTTCTAATTCCTTCTGAAGGATTTTCAAAAATTTCATTCATTGCATTTAAGTATATATTTCCGAAATTATTTCCATATAATTTGTCATTTTTAAAATTCCAGTTTAAAACTTTTTCCATTAATTCTTCTTTGTCAGATAATGCTATAATGCTATCTTTTATTGAACTATATGGTGAATCCTCATTACTTACATCATCCATTGCAACTACTGCAGTTATATTATTTGTGTATTTTTTTAATCCTTTTATTACAGTATTTAATCCATTACCTCCACCAATTACTACAATTTTAGGTCCTTCATCATATACTGTTTTATTAAATATTAAACCTTTTATGTTTAAATTTGCTTTTTTACCTTTTTCAGTAGCTGTATTATTAGCTTCAATTAAGATTTCTAAAACTCTTCTTTGCATGAAAATAAATCCTAATACAATTATTGTAAATCCAACTACAAATGATGCTACAATTTTTATAATATCCACTGGTTTTAAAATTTGTGATTCTAGTATTGTTGCAAATGCAAAACAAGTTAGGCATACTCCTATTAAAATTAAGAATATCCATCTTTTTATTTTTGTTTTTGAATTAAACCAACTAAAAAACCCCTTCATTAAAATATTTCCTTTCAATTTTATAATATAATTACTTCTAATTCTAAATCTACATCAAATTCTGATTTTATTTTTTTCTTTGTATAATTTATTAGTTTTATAATATCTTCAGCTGTAGCCTTTCCTGTATTAACAATAAAGCCAGCATGTTTTTCAGATATCTGTGCTCCTCCAATTTTATGTCCCTTAAGACCAGCCTTATCTATCAATTGCGCTGGAATAATATCACTGGTTCTTTTAAATATACTTCCTGCATTTGGCAATTCCAATGGTTGTGATTCTTTTCTGCTATTCATGTTTTCATTTCTTTTTTGTTTTATAATTTCCTTATCTGCTTTTTCAATTTTAAAAGTACTGCCAATTATAATCCATTTTTTTTCTTCAAAAATGCTTTTTCTATATGCAAAATTATGTTTCTCGTTTTCTATTTTTACAATTTTATACTTTTCATTTAAATAAGTGGTATTTACTAATATATCTTTTATTTCTCCGCCATAGGCCCCAGCATTCATTTTTACAGCTCCGCCCACAGTTCCTGGTATTCCAGATAAAAATTCAAATCCTCCAATTTCATTTCTGTATGCAAATTCTGAAATTAATGCTACTGGCACACCTGCTCCAGCAACTATCTTATTTTTTTCTATTTTTAAATGTTTAAAATTTAATTTGATTATTATTCCTCTAAATCCCGTGTCTTTTACAATAAGATTTGTTCCATTTCCTATTATAAAAGTTTTTATTCTAAGTTGTTTTGCGACTTTTAAAATATATATTAATTCTTTAACATCATTTGCAATAACAAAAAAATCAGCTACTCCTCCAACTTTAAAAGAAGTATGTTTACTCATTTTTTCATTAACAAAAATATTAGAAGGGTCAATTTCTTTAACCAATTCATCATAAATCATTATTTTTTCCTCCTAATTTAATATAGGTTATCATATCATTTTTGGTTCATTTTTACAAGGAATTTATCTTAAATTATAAAAGCAGTAAGAATAATAAAATTTAAAAGTTGCTCTAGATGTCAAACGTAGGAAGCAAAGTGTTATACAAGAAAAT
>CANQAH010000058.1 GCA_947588885.1 uncultured Clostridia bacterium | reverse complement strand
AAGTCTTAATTATTTATTATTAATCTATTTGAATTTTTTTCTTTTCTTCTAATTGTTTAGGTTGTTCTTTTGGAACTACTAAAGATAGAATACCATTTTTGAATGAAGCTTTTATATCATCTTCTGTCAAATTTTCTCCTACATAAAAGCTTCTTGAACATTCTCCAAAATATCTTTCTTTATGAATATATCTTTCTTCTTCATCTGATTCATCTATTTTTTTGCTAGTCTTTGCTGTTATTTTTAAATATCCGTGTTCCATTTCAATGTCTATATCTTCTTTTTCATATCCAGGTAAATCTACATCAATGATATAGTTATTTCCTTTCTCTCTAATGTCTGTTCTCATAATTTTAGAGTCTCTTCTTTCTAAAAATGGTTCATTAAAAAAATCATCAAATAAATCAAATTCATTCCTTTTTTTAGGTATCATCATCATAATAAATCACTCCTTTAAAATAAAATTTTATGTGTTGACACCATTATTGGTAGCACATATTCAAGATTTTTAAGCTAGCTTTAAAAATCTTTTTTGAAAGTACTTTTTCATTTCATATAATATTATAACACTATTTTTAGCAATGTCAATAGGAGAGTGCTAATTTTTTTAAATTTTTATTTCCATAATATTATTATTCAAAACTTAACTTATTATACTATTATATTTTTTTGTATCTGTTTCATTTGCTAATTTGCCTGAATTATAGTAATTTATTTCTAATTCGTTGTTACCTGATAATTCTGTTTTTTCCAATACATCTTTTAATCTATTTGCTACACCTAAACCACCATCTATCATTTGAATTTTATTTGGAAATATTTTTGAAAATTCATTTTTAAATAATGGAAAATGTGTACATCCAAGTACAAGTGTTGAATAATCATTTAAGTTATATGTTCCTAATTGCCTTTCTATATATTCTTCTACCTCATTTGATTCAAATTCCGTTTTTTCTGCAAATTCTACAAGTTTAGGCATACTAATTAGATCTACTTCTTCTGTTGCATTTAAATTTTTAACCAAATTTTGTAATTTTTCTTCTTGTATTGTTATTGGTGTAGCCATTACTAATACTTTCTTACCTTCCCTGTTTTCTATTCCTGGTTTTACAGCTGGTTCTATTCCTATTATTGGAATTGTGTATTCTTTTCTTAAATCATTTATTGCTATGCTAGTAGCCGTATTACAAGCTATAACTATTGCTTTAACTTCTTTTGAAATAAAAAATTCTATTGCATTTTTTATGTATTTTTTTACTTCTTCTTTTGGTTTTATTCCATAAGGTACATTATCTGTATCTGCATAATAAATATATTTTTCATTTGGCAAAACTTCTATTATTTTTTTCAATACTGTTAGTCCACCTATTCCCGAATCAAATACTCCTATTGGTTTATTGTTCATATCTACAACTTCCTTTTTGATTGACCTGTTTCGATAATTTAAAATTATAATTATTTAAGTCCTTTTTCTAATCATTTTATACTATTATACCACATATTTTATACAAATATGAAAATGAATATCTAAAAATTGTAAAGATTAAGTATTTTTATCTTTAACTTAAAATCATTAATGATATTCTAATAAAATTATATGCTTTAACATATTTTATTCTATTGCTTAATATATTTTTATGAAGGAGCTACTTTAATGTTAAATATTTTATGGCCAATATTTATTATTATTTCTTATGCTTATGCTTGTTTTTCTGGCAATTTAGAAAATATTAATAATAGTATATTTTCTTCTTGCAATGATGCTGTTGAACTAACCATTACTTTCTTAGGAACTATCACTCTTTGGTGTGGTGTAATGCAAATTGCAGAAGATAGTCATCTTTCTGAAAAATTGGCAAAACTTCTAAGACCCATTATTAGATTTCTTTTTCCTGAAATTAAAAATGATGAAAAAATAAGCAGTGAAATATCATTAAATATGATTGCTAATATCCTTGGACTTGGCAACGCTGCTACTCCTTTGGGTCTAAAAGCAATGCAATCTCTGCAAGAAAAAAATGATACAAAAGATACTGTTAGCAATTCTATGGCAATGCTTATTCTTATTAATACAGCTTCTTTGCAACTTATTCCTACAACTATAATTGCTGTTAGAGTATCTTTAGGATCACAAAATCCAACTAACATTATTTTACCTGTGTGGATTTCAACTATCCTAGCGGCTTTTGCAGGAGTTTTATCAGCAAAACTTTTTATAAAATTTGGAAAGAGGTAACTTTATGGCATTTGTTAATTATATATCCATAATAGCCATTCCTTTTGTAATATTTTATATAGTTTCTTATGGATTTGCTATGAAAATAAAAATATTTGATAGCTTTTTAGCAGGCTGTAAAGAAGGAATTAATACAACTATAAAAATTTTTCCGACTCTTATTGGTCTTTTTTTAGCTGTTGGTGCACTACGAAATTCTGGAATTTTAGATTTGCTTTCTAGCCTTTTATCTCCTATTTTAGGCTTATTTAATATTCCTTCAGAAATTCTGCCTCTTATGCTAGTACGTCCAATTTCTGGTAGTGCATCTACCGCTGTTGCATTGGATATTATGAAAAATTTTGGCGTAGATACTACTATTCGGTTCCATTTCATCTACAATTATGGGCTGCACTGAAACTACTTTATATACTATTGCTATCTATGCTAGTAGCTGTCGGCGTAAAGAAAACTCGTTTTGTACTCATTTCTGCACTCATTGCAGACATTGTACGGTATGATTTCTTCTGTCGTTTTTTGTCAGATTTTGTCGTAGGGTTTTTCTTGACTTTTGTCGCTTTTTAAGATATTATAATGATGGTTTTTATTTAATTAATTTATAATCTATTAAGGTTTTGATAACCTTTCTTAATTTTTATTTGTAAAATTTCATTTACAAATATTACCAATTTTTATAAATTTATATTTTATGATTGTGAAAATATTTTTATATATATTTTAATGTTTTTAAACTTGTAGAGGACTGAAAAATTTTTTAATCTTTTCTTCGTGCCCCCATTTTTTGTAGCGAAGAACATTCCTCTACAGCCTCCGTTAGGAGTTATATATCTAACTTTACAGGAGTTTTTTTACTCCTGTATTTCTTTTTTTAATTGCTTAATTGTATTTTTTTGTTGATTATTGTAGTTTTTTGTGATATTATAATTATGAACATATATATTTGTTAATCTTAACCGATTAGCACTTTCATTTTAAAGGAGGAGGTATTATGATTAAATCTACTGGAATTGTAAGAAAAGTAGATGAATTAGGTAGAATTGTAATTCCAAGGGAACTTAGACTTATGCTTGAAATACAAGAAAAAGATCCTCTTGAAATATTTGTCGAAGGCTCATCAGTTATATTAAAAAAGTATAATCCAAATTGCATTTTTTGTGGAAGCAGTAGAGACTTGCACCTTTATAAAGATAAATTAATTTGTAGCAAATGTAAGGATAATATTACTAACATATAGGAAATTCTAATTCTTCAAATCTTTTAAATGTATCATAAAATAAAAGCCCTTTTTATTAACTATAAAGAGAATAGTTTTATTGGGCTTTTTATTTTATATGTTTTATAAAAATTTTTTATATATTTCATCTTTTTTTACTTTTTTGTCTTTTGCTATTTGCTTTATTATTTCTTTTTTTTCATATCCTAATTTTTCATAAAATTTATAATGTTCTTCCAAAGACATATTTTCTAAATTTTGTTCTTCATCTAGAATATTTTTATCAATTATTATTACAAATTCGCCTTTTGGTTCTTTAATAACTTCTAACAATTCTTCCGCTGTCCCTGAAAAATACGTTTCGTGTATTTTTGTTATTTCTTTTGCCAAAACTATTTTTCTTTTGTTTGTTACTTGCTTTAAATCATTTAATGTTGTTATTAGTTTATGTGGTGCTTCGTATAATATTGTAGTTTTTGTAGAATGCTCTATTTCTATTAATTTTTCTTTTCTTGATTTTTTATTTAAGGGTAAAAATCCAAGAAATGTAAATTCTTTAGTATCAATTCCTGATGCAATAAGAGCTGCAATTAAAGCACAAGGTCCTGGAATTGGAATTATTTCAATATTTTCTTTTAATGCGTTTTTTACAATTTGTTCGCCCGGATCAGATATAGCTGGCGTTCCAGCGTCAGAGACTAAAGCTATATTTTTACCTTGTTTTAATTTATCTATAATTTGTTCTTCTCTTTCTTCAGTAGAATGCCTATGATAACTAATCATTGGTTTAACAATTTCAAAGTGATTTAATAGTTTTAGAGTTTGTCTTGTATCTTCTGCCACTATGTAATCTACTTCTTTTAATATTCTTAATGCTCTTAATGTAATATCCTCCAAATTTCCAATTGGTGTTGCTACTAAATACAGTTTTCCAGACATTTTTGTTTCCTTTCTATATTTTATTATATATTTTTAAAACTTCCTCTGTATAATTTCCTTTATCATTATATATGTATAATGGCTCCTTAATTTTTAAATATTTTTTTGCGTTTTTGGTTGCTTTTATCAATACTAAAACTGGTTTGCCTTTAATATTTGAATATACTAGCTGCAATTCTTTAGGTTCTAATTTATACTTCCTGCAATATTCAAAAATATCAATCAATCTTTCAGGCCTATTTATCATATACATTGTTCCCTTATCTTTCAAATTTTTACTTGCTACATTTATAAAATCTTCCAAATTACCTTCAATTTCGTGCCTAGAGATTAACTTAATATTATTATCGTTAACTAAACCGGTATCTTTTTCTTTATATGGTGGATTAGTGACAACTGCATCAAATAGCCTATTTAGTTGTAAATCCTTAATATTTTTGTTTAATATTTCTACTCTATCTTCTAATTCGTTTAATATAATATTTCTTTTAGCTAATTCAGCAACTTCTTTTTGTACTTCAACTCCAATTATTTTTGAATCTTCTACTTTTGCGGATAATAATAACTCTAATATTCCCGTTCCTGATCCTAAATCTAATATTGTACTATTTCTCTTTATTTCACTTGCAAATCCTGACAATAAAACACTATCTATTCCAAAACAGAACCAGTTTTTATTTTGAATTATCTTTAAATTATTTAGCTGTAAGTCATCTATTCTCTCATCTTCTTTTAATTCCATAAGTCACTCTTTTCTATAAATTTAATATAATATATTATACAACAAATATGTGATTTTTCAAGTAAATATGAAGATTTTTGTCTTTTAGGAGGTTTTATGCAAAATAACTTATTCTATTCAAAAAGAAATGGTTCACGGTAATAATAATAAAAAATTTAATTTTAAAAATAAAAAAGAAAATACTCTTACATCATTATATGAAGTCGAGAATTTCCTTTTTAATTACAAAAACTTTGTAAAATATATTAAATTATATAATTGGTTCAAAAAATAATACTTTCGATTTTAATTGTTTTAGGTTATCCGCATAGTTATTAATTTGTCCTTACAAAAGCTTCATTAAGGCTTAAATCAAATGCATTAAATTTTTTATTTTCTTCACCATTAATTAATATCTTAACAGAATTAACTTCATTTAGTTCTGTTAAAGTATCTACTATTTCATAAATGCTTTTACTCGCTATTTCAATATCCCCTGTTTGATTATCTAAAAATTCTTGAGATAAATCAAGTTTTACCATATCTCCTACAAGTTCTGCACTATTTACTTTAGTTCCTTCAGGAATATTACTTTTTAATTTATCACTTTTTGGTCCTTCAATTAGCATCTCTACTAAGGCCTTATATGGATTTTCCAGCAATATTTTTGCATCAACAACTCTTGCTTCTGGCATCAATGCATAATTTTCGATATTGGTAAAATATAGAGAAATCATAGTTTCTCTTTCCTGTTCTTCTGTGATTTCTTCAAGTGGCGTTATTTCTGTTTCAGTTGGTTGAGATGTTTTATGTATAAATTTCATATAAATTAATATTCCTATTATTATCACTAAAATCACAATAATTATTATTTTAAGTAATAATTTCTTATTCATATTTTTTATCATTCCCCTCTTTGATAAAATCTCTTATAATAAAATATATGATAATTTGTCCAAAATATGAATAAAATTTAATACCCATTTTCTTACATTGACAAAATTGAATTTTGCGTATAAAATTATAATGTAATAATATTATAATGACTTATTTAAGGAGATCTTTATTATGAATAATGATAATTTATTGCACGTTGGACTTGATGTCGGTTCAACTACTGTTAAAATTGTTGTAATGGATGACAACTTAGAAACTATACATACTTCTTATGAAAGACATTTTTCAGATACAAAAAATACTGTTTGTAAGGTTTTGGAAGACCTAGCAGCAAAATATGAAAATAATGAATTTACTATTGCATTAACTGGTTCTGGAGCAATGTCTGCTGCTAATTTTTTAGATGTCCCATTTATTCAAGAAGTAGTTTCTTGTAAACGTGCAGTTGAAAAATACATACCTCAAACTGATGTTGTAATAGAACTTGGCGGTGAGGATGCTAAAATAATATATTTTGATAAATTTGTTGAGCAACGTATGAATGGTACTTGCGCAGGTGGTACAGGTGCTTTCTTGGATCAAATGGCTAGCCTTTTACATACAGATACAGCTGGTCTAAATGAGCTTGCAAAGGACTTTAAGACTATTTATCCAATAGCTTCCCGTTGTGGTGTTTTTGCTAAAACTGACATTCAACCACTTATAAATGAAGGCGCTGCTAAATCTGATATTGCTGTCTCTATTTTTCAAGCTGTTGTAAATCAGACTATTAGCGGACTTGCCTGTGGTAGACCTATTCGTGGAAACGTTGCTTTTTTAGGTGGACCTTTAAATTATTTATCTGAATTAAGAAAAAGATTTATAGAGACTCTTCATCTTACTCCTGAGCAAACTATAGTCCCTTCAGAAGCACACCTTTTAGTTGCTAAAGGAGCAGCATTAGATTCTTTAAATAGGAAACCTATTTCTGTTCAAAAATTAAAAAGTAAAATAGAAGTTTTAAGAAATTCTCAAGATACAACTACAAAGCCTCTTTCTCCTCTATTTTCAATAGATGCAGAATATGAAGAATTTAAAAAGAGACATTCAAAAGCTAAGGTTAAAAAAGGTTCTTTAAAGAATTTCTCTGATGATTGTTTCATTGGAATAGATGCAGGTTCTACTACTTCAAAGCTTGCAATTATTGATAATGAAGGAAAATTGCTTTATTCAATTTATAAAAGTAATGAAGGAGATCCTTTAGGTAGTGTTGTGCAAATGCTTAAGGAAGTATACAATGTTTTACCTAAAGAGGCTAAAATACGTTACTCTGGCGTTACAGGATATGGAGAGAAATTAATACAAACTGCCTTAAATGTTGATTTAAATGAAATAGAAACTATTGCTCATTATAGGGCTGCATCTGAATTTATGCCAAATGTTACAAGTATTGTTGACATCGGTGGTCAGGATATGAAATACATAAAATTGAAAAATGGTGCAATAGATAATATTATGCTTAATGAAGCCTGTTCTTCAGGTTGTGGTTCTTTCATAGAAACATTTGCAAAAAGTTTAAATTTGTCTATTGAAGAATTTGTTGATGAGGCTTTAACAGCTAGACGTCCTGTAGATTTAGGATCTAGATGTACCGTATTTATGAATTCAAAAATTAAGCAATCTCAAAAAGAAGGATATTCTGTAGGAGATATATCAGCAGGTCTTTCTATTTCAGTAATTAAGAATGCAATTCAGAAAGTTATGAAAATAAGAGATCCTGAAACATTAGGAGATCATATTGTTGTACAAGGTGGAACCTTTTATAATGATGCTGTTTTACGTAGTTTTGAACGCATTGTTGGAAAAGAAGTTGTTAGACCAGATATCGCAGGTCTTATGGGAGCTTATGGTGTTGCACTTTTAAGTAAAGAACAATATGAAGCAAATTTGGATATGGAATATTTTTCTACCCTTGCTTCTTTAGAAGATTTGTCTAATTTAAATATAACAGTTAGTCATACAAGATGTAACGGTTGTGAAAATCATTGCCAATTAACTATTAATAAATTTAATAATGGTAAAACTCATATATCTGGAAATAGATGTGAACGTGGTGCAGGAATATCTTCAACAAATTCAAATTTACCTAATTTAATAAAATATAAAAATGAAAGAATATTTGGATATGAACCTTTACCTATTGAAGATGCTCCTAGAGGAGTTATTGGTATTCCTAGAGTTTTAAATATGTATGAAGACTATCCTTTCTGGTTTACTTTCTTCACAAAACTTGGTTTTAGAGTTATAATTTCTGAAAAAAGTACAAGAAAGACTTATGAAAAAGGAATAGAATCTATGCCTTCTGAATCAGTTTGCTACCCTGCTAAACTTTCTCACGGACATATTGTAAGTTTAATTGATTCTGGAATTAAAACGATATTTTATCCTTGTCTTCCATATTCTAGAAAAGAATATGAACAATCAGATAATAAATATAATTGTCCTATAGTTATTTCTTATTCAGAAGTTATAAAGAATAATGTAGAGCAAGTTAAAGATATTAAATTTATTAATCCATTTTTACCTTTGGATGCTAAAAACTTAGTTGCTAGAATTTTAGAATTAGATGAATTTTCTGAATATAATTTTAATAAAAAAGAACTTATGGAAGCTGCAATCGCTGCAGAAAAAGAATATCAAAAATGCAAACAAGATATTAGAGATGAAGCAAGCAAAGCTTTAAAATATATGGAAGAAAATGATTTGAAGGGAATTGTATTAGCCGGTCGTCCTTATCATATTGATTCAGAAATAAATCACGGAATTGATACATTAATTACAGGTTTAGGCCTTTGTGTTCTTACAGAAGATTCTATTGCTAAAGATGTAACTGTAAAAAGACCTTTAAGAGTAGTTGATCAATGGGTATTTCATAGTAGACTATATGCAGCTGCAGATTTTGTAGGTCATCACGATAACTTGGAACTTGTTCAACTTAATTCTTTTGGTTGTGGTGTTGATGCAGTTACAACTGATCAAGTTGAAGAAATTTTATCTAGCTATGATAAAATGTATACATTAATTAAAATAGATGAAGTAAATAATCTAGGTGCCGTTCGTATTCGTATTCGTTCTTTACTTGCTAGCATAAATAAGCGTTTAGAAAAAAAGAAAAAAGAAAATGCTTCTTCTTCGAATGATAAAGGCAATTATGGAATTTATAAGATTCCTTTCACTAAGGAAATGAAAAAGAAC
>CANQAH010000057.1 GCA_947588885.1 uncultured Clostridia bacterium | reverse complement strand
AATAAGGTCGGGTTCAACATGTTCATCTGTTCCCAAAGCTTTTATAAGTAAATTTTTCTTTGGATGACTAAAAGCTTCTTCCCTAGTTATTTCACCATCTTGTATCAACTTTTCAACATAACTATGATCAGTAGTAATTTTTTTCATTTTGCCTTTTCTTATTCTGTAAACTCTACTATCTCCTATATGACCTATGTAAATTTTATTATTATATATTAACACAACTTCTAATGTTGTTCCCATATCCTGCAATTCTTCATCTTCTTCAGATTCTTCATAAATTGCAGTATTAGCAAATTCAATAGATTTTTCAATTAAGCCTAAAATTGAATCTCTACTTTTTGGAATATCATCAAATTGTTCAGTAATAAATTTATTGATAGCTATAATTGCGACTTTACTTGCTATTTCTCCGCCTTTATATCCACCCATTCCATCAGCTAATATATAAAGATTCAAGCCATTTTGATTTTCAGATACTAAAAAACTATCTTGATTCATGCTTCTAGTTTTACCTATATCTGTTCTAGTAAATACCTTCATTTTTTACTCCTTTTTTAATTCTGTCCTTCTTAATTGTCCACATGCAGCACTAATATCTGCTCCAAGCTCTCTCCTTATTGTAGCTACAATTCCATTATCATTTAGAAAATCTCTAAATTTGATAATATTATCATTCGTACTTTTGACATATTTACCATTATCTATTTTGTTAATAGGGATCAAATTAACATGACAAAGCATTCCTTTTAAAAGTTTTACTAGTTCTTTAGCATCATCAAGATTATCATTATTGTCCTTTGCTAAAGCATATTCAAAAGAAATTCTTTTATTTGTTATTTTTATATATTCCCTACACGCTTCCATTAGTTTTTCTATTGGATAAGCGTTGTTTACAGGCATCATCTCACTTCTTTTTTTATTATTACTACTATGTAAAGATACTGATAATGTACACTGTATATTTTCTTTTGCTAATTTATAAATATTAGGAACTAATCCGCTTGTTGAAATACTTATATGTCTTGTTCCAATGTTTAATCCTTTAGGATTATTTATTATGCTTATTGCTTTTATAACATTGTCATAATTATCAAGAGGTTCTCCAATTCCCATAAAAACAATATTAGAAATTTTAATATTTTCTTCTCTTTGAACTGCTAAAATCTGTTCTACAATCTCTCCAGCCTCTAAACTTCTAACAAATGGAATTCCTGTTGATGCACAAAATTTACATCCCATTTTGCAACCAATTTGTGAAGAAACACAAATTGAAAATCCATGTTTATATTCCATTAAAACAGATTCAATAGCATTTCCATCTAAAACATCAAAAAGATACTTTTTCGTTCCATCTACAGATACTAGTTTTTTTATTATTTTAAAATTATTAATTGAATATCTTTCATTTAGTTTTTCTCTTAATTCTTTAGAAATATTAGTCATTTCATCAAAGCTAAGAACATTTTCCTGATGTATCCATTTAAAAATCTGTTCAGCTCTAAAAGTTTTTTCTCCCATAGATATTAATTCATCTTTTAGCTCATCTAAAGTAAAACTTTTTATGTTTATTTTCAAGAAGACACCCTCCTGCTATTTTATATAGAATCGTTATATCATATACACTTTTTTTTTTCAATAGTTATGACAAACAAAAGAAAACATTTTCAAGCAAAAAACTTCAGTACAAAATCAAGTACTGAAGTTTTTATTTTTATAATATTTAATCTTCATCTGTTGCATATATAATTTTATTTTTATAAATTATAAAACACCAAGTTTCTTTAAAGTCATATCCATCATCATCAATTTTTATTTGAGTCTTTACTGAATACAAATTTTTACCTAATTTTTTTATTGTTGGATTTTTTGAAACTGTATATTCTACATTATCATCGCCATACATAGTATCTTTTAAGTAACGCTCTTTTAATGTATCCACATCATCTGAAGATGCAAAATATTCTTGCAATCTTTCTTCTACATCCTCATCTGTTGCATCATCATATGTCTCTTTAAATGAGTCAGCATCATAGTCACATTCATCCCATGCATACCAACCTTTAAAATCAAACATTTTCTCTATTTTATTAATATCTCCGCCTTCCATTTCTGAAATAAAATTCTTTACAAGTCTTTTAGGTGCATTTTTTATCCAAAAGAATCCAAATATTACTAATGCAATAACAACAGCTACTATTGCAACAATAATAATTATTTTTACAACTTTCTTATTTTTCATTTTCTTCTATAACTCCTTCTTCAAGATTTATTTTCTTGTTTTTTACTTTTCTCTTTTACAATATAAATTGGTCTATTTTTTATTTCTAAGTATGCTTTTGAGATATATTGGCCAATAACTCCAAGGAAAAATAATTGAACACCACTTACAAATAAAATTACACAAATCGTTGAAGGCCAGCCTGAAACTGGATCGCCATAAATACAAGTTTTAATAATTATAAAAATTATCATTATAAAAGCTAATAAACAAAATAATATTCCCATAAGAGCCGATAGAACTAAAGGTACAGTTGAAAACGCTGTAATTCCGTTAATAGAATATACAAATAATTTCCAAAAATTCCATTTTGACTTTCCTTTTGCTCTTTTTATATTATCATAAGCTATCCATTTAGTTTTGAAACCAACCCAACTAAAAATACCTTTTGAAAATCTATTATATTCCGCAAGTTCTAAAATACTATCTACCATTTGTCTAGTCATCAATCTGTAATCCCTTGCACCACTTACAATTTCTGTTTTAGACATTCCGTTTATTATTTTGTAAAATAGACGCGCAAACATCGACCTTATAATCGGTTCACCTTTTCTAGTTTTTCTTTTTGTTGCAACACAATCATATTCTTTTGTTAACAATGTCTCATACATTTCTTTTAATAATTCAGGCGGATCTTGTAAATCAACATCCATAATCGCAACATAATCCCCTGTTGATTCTTTAAGTCCAGCATACATTGCAGCTTCTTTTCCAAAATTTCTTGAAAAAGAAATAAACTTAATAATTTCATCTTTTTTTTGATATTCCTTAATAACGTCTAAAGTTTTATCAGATGAACCATCATCAACAAACATCAACTCAAATTCAGCATTTATTCCTTCCATTATTTCCTTAATTTTCTTATAAAACAAAGGAATACTTTCTTCCTCATTAAAACAAGGTACAACAATTGATATTCTATCCATATCTTCCACTTCCTTTTATGCTTTTACTTTTGGTATATTCATTACAACAATTCCAATAATAACTAAAGATGCACCAACTATTGATAAGGCTGTCAAATTTTCTTTAAACACAACTTTAGATGCAATTAAAGATATTATTTGTACAATTCCTGTACATATTGGAAAAATATAACTTAAGTCAAACATTATCACTAATCTTGTAAAAAGTAGAAAACTTATTATATAGCAAACTAAGCCTATTCCACTAATAAAACTTACTCCAAAATTAATATTTCCATTTTCTACTTTAATACTTCCAGGATTTTTACCATATTTCATTAGTATCAATCCAGCTACTGTCAAAAAAACATATGCACATATTAAGACTATTTTCATAACTTTATTTCCCCTGTTCTTCAATTTTTTCCCCTTTCTTTAAGGTTATCTTTCTTTGAAATTATTTATCCAATAATAAACTTTTTTATTAAACTCATTTAATTTATAATTTTCGTCATCTGACAAATTTCTAACTATTTGATCATTTATTACACAGAAATTACTATTTATGACACTAAACTCACTTTTCAATTCATTTGATGCATCCATAAATTCATTTCCATCATATCCTGCAAGTTCAAAAACTTTATTCATTAAAAAATTAGGACTTATTTTTTCTCCTTCGCCAATGAAATCATTATTTAAAACTTCTTTAGCCTTATCATTTGCCCAAATAATATATGGCGTACAATAGTAATTATATAATCCTTCATCTGTACTTAAATCTAAATTAATATCTAACATTTCATAAACACTATTATTATTTCCTAGCCATGGATTATGATCTCCAAACACTATTAATATAACAGGTTCATCATCTTTTTTCAATTCTTCAGTTAATTTATAGACTTCTTCTCCAGTATTTTTTATTCCATTCAAATAATTGTTAATAATATTTAAATTTTCTTGAGTATATTCTTCTTTTGCCTTTATATAATTAATACCTGAATAATTTACAGATGTCTCATATGGTCCATGATTTTGATATGTAACACTAAAACTAAAATAAGGATTTGAATTGTTTTCTTTATGATTTCTATACATTTTTAATATTTCAGGCATTACTATATTATCTCCAGCAATGTAATCTGAATAGTTCTTAAATGTATCTTCATAGAAATAATAATTTTGAAACCCTAAGTTTCTATTAATGCTAATTCTATTATAAAACCATTCATAGCAAGGATGAACACCTTCTACTGTATAGCCTTGCTCCTTAAAATAGTAAACATATGAATTCGTTTTTTTTCTTAAATTTGATGGAAAGTAAGTATAACCCGTCAAAAATTTTCGCTCTGTATCTACTGTTCCACCTGCAAATATATCTGTAACTAATTCTCCTGAATATGATTCTTTCTGTAATTGATGAAATTTTTCATAAGGATCTTTTTCAAATTCAATTTCATCAAATTTTGAAAAGTCATTATAAGCTTCTAACATTATACCAATAACATTAACTTTTTTCTCATCAGGGATGTCTGTATATTTATAATTAGACATAGCAGTAGCAACTTCTTTTTTATTATATCCTTCTGGTGGAGATTTCTTCATTGAAGAATAGCTATTTAAAAAGGAATATATTGTACCTTTTGAAATATATTGTTGAGTATATGAATAAATATTAATCATTGATGTATTACTCATTTTTTGATTAATCTTGTTATTTATATAAACAGTATTTATTTCAATAACTCCTACTATAACAGTTATTACCACTCCCACAGCTCTTGCAATTAAATTTTTTCTAGAAGATTTAACTCTTTCCTTATTTCTATCAAAAATAAAATATAAAACACATGTTAAAATAATTGAAGCAATAATTACTAAAATCATTCTAAAATCTAATTTAATGCTATATTTTGTTTGCATATTCATAGCTTCTCTTATTAATGTCACATCTTCCATTACAAGTGGATCATCTCTTAATGATATTTTAAAATAATTAACTAAATTCAGTCCAAAAGATAAAAAGGTAGATAAAATAAATGCTACACTTACTCTTTTAGAAATTATAAAAAGTAAAATCATCAACCACAGAATTGGAAGAAAATTTAATAATACTATAAATTTATTTTTAAAATATAGAAAAAACATATCTTTGGTATATTCTACTTTTGAAAAATATAAGCAAATTACAGTTAACACTATACTTAATAAAATTATTACACATAACTTTATTCCAATGTTTTCCCTAAATTTTTTTAATACTTCTTTAAATTTTTCCATCCATTTCACCATATTTTTTCACAATAGCATCTACTATTCTTTTGCTTGCTTTCCCATCTCCATAAGGATTTGACGCAGAACTCATTTTTTCATATTCTTTTTTATCTTCAAGCAATTGTTTTGTCAACTCATATATTGTTTTTTCATCAGTTCCTGCAAGTTTTAAAGTTCCGGCCACAATTCCTTCAGGTCTTTCAGTTACATTTCTTAAAACTAAAACAGGTTTTCCAAGTGAAGGAGCTTCTTCTTGAATTCCACCACTATCTGTCAAAATCAAATATGATCTAGCCATAAAATTATGAAAATCAATTACTTCTAGTGGATCTATTAATTTTATTTTATCATTATTTTTCAAAACTTCGTCTGCAATGCTTCTAACTTTTGGATTTAAATGAACAGGATAAACGACTTTAACATCATCAAAATCTTCTGTAATTCTTTTTATTGCATGAAACATTCCTCTCATAGGTTCACCAAGATTCTCTCTTCTATGAGCTGTAAGTAAAATAAGTCTATCATTTCCAAGCCAATCCAAAATTGGATTATTATAATCTTTTCTTACTGTAGTAGATAATGCATCAATTGCTGTGTTTCCAGTAACATAAATCTTTGATTCATCTCTATTTTCTTTCAATAAACTATTTTTACTATTTTCAGTTGGTGCAAAATTCATATCAGCTAAAACAGTAACCATTTGTCTATTCATCTCTTCTGGATATGGTGCATATTTGTTCCATGTACGTAACCCTGCTTCAACATGTCCAATATCTACTTGATTATAAAAAGCTGCTAATGCTCCTGCAAAAGTTGTTGTTGTATCTCCATGAACTAAAACAATATCTGGTTTTACTTCTTTTATAACATTTTCAAGTCCATATAAAACTCTACTTGTAATATCACTTAAAGTTTGTCCTTCTTTCATAATGTCTAAATCATAATCAGGTTTTATATCAAACACTTCCAAAACTTGATCTAACATTTGTCTATGTTGAGCAGTAACACAAACTATACATTCAATTTCTTTTCTTGATTTTAATTCTTTTACTACTGGGGCCATTTTTATCGCTTCTGGTCTTGTGCCAAAAACAGTCATAACTTTAATTTTATTCAACAGCTCTCCTCCTATTATTAAATTTATATTTTATTATATAAAAGTTGTAACAACATTTTCAAGTTTTAAAAATACGCAATCCCCAAAATTTAATCAAACAAGGCTAAAGTATCAAATTTCAATATTATCTACATAGTTTAAATAATTTTCTTCTTTTTCATATTATAGATCCTTTTCACTATCAAATTTCATTAGAAATTTGATATTACTATTATAAAACCTTTTTAATCTTTTAGGCTCTCTTAATATTCTATATAACCACTCTAACTTTAATTTTATAAATATTTTTGGCGCTCTTTTCTTCATTCCGCTTAATACATCAAAGCTTCCACCTACTCCGACAAAAATACCTTTCTTAAATTTTGATAAATTTTCATAAATTAATTTTTCTTGGGCAGGAATTCCTAATGCAACCAAAACAACATCTGGTTCTTTTTCTTTAATTTCATCAAATACACTATTTTTATCTTCAACATATCCGTCAACTGTTCCAACAACTTTTACATTTGAATATTCTTTTTCTATCTTTTCTCTTAGTTTTTCTAATACTTCTTTTTTAGCACCGAATAAAAACATTTTCTTTTTATGCTTATCAGAAAATTCAATTAATTTTTGTGCAACATCAACGCCTAAAACAGTTTCCTTTATATCATAATTTAAAGCATCCGCACCTTTTATTATTCCAACCCCATCAGGTATAACTGTTGTTTCATTATCAAAATATGCTTTCTGTAATTGTTCATCTTTTTCTGAAACCATTATTGTCTCTGGATTTGCAGTAATAATAAATTGTTTTTTACTTTTTTTCAAATTATCTTCTAATTCATTATAAAAGTCTTCTCTACCATTTTTGTATATTTTTTCAAAATATTTTGGTAATATTTTTTTAGTTTTGCTTAGAGAATCCATTAATAATATCGCTATAATAACTAAAAATATTGAAAAATTCGTATATATAAACGTATAACCTGCATATAAACTTATACAGAAAAATATAGAAAATCCTTCAAATAAATACAAACTATCAAGTGAAACATTTTTTAAATTTTTTAATATTTTTATGCAAGCTTTTATCCAAATTAAAATAGGTTTTATTAATATTGTAAGTATTCCTAATATTCCAAATGAGAATAATATCATTAACATATCTCTTTCTAATGATAAATACTCATCTTGATTTAAATAACCAATTCCAAATATTTTATATTGTAAACTAGACATTTTATATTTATTAAAATTATATACTAATTGTCTACTTCTCATATTGCTTGGATGTAAAGAGCCATCTTCATATTTTTGTTCTAAAATTTCAGAAGATTTTAAATCCCATTCATAATATTTCGCTAACCTTTCTATTCTCTTCTGTTCCCAATAAGATTGATTCTCCCCGCTTCCTTCAATGTTCTTCTTCATTAATTCTAGATCTTTTCTTTTTGTTTCTATTCCTTTTGAATCATGAGTTCTATCAACGCTTAACACAGCATTATTTATATCTATATTCTTTTTAACAGGAAGAACTGGATATGATAATATTATTCCAGCAGCTAAAATCAAACAAAAAGCTGCCTCAAAAGCATATATTTTTTTCTTTTCCTTAATCGCAAAAATAAAATCTATTACAACATGAGAAATCAAAATTATTATGTCTAATAAGAAAGTAACTTTTGTTCCAATTAAAGCTAAAACTATTACTGGTACAATAATTACTAATTTATTTAATATAAATAATATTTTACTTTTTACTTCTTTATTAAATAAATAATGTATTAAAAATGGAAACACTATGCATAACGCATGTCCAAAAATTTGTCCAGAGTCCAGCCAACCTTTAAATCCATCTTTTGATGCATCTGCATATTCATATGTTTTAGCAGAAGTACCAGTCAAAATTGCTAGTATTATTGTTAAACAATATATAACAAATGTAATAATTATTGTTTTTTTCAAGCTAGAAACAAACTTTTCCTTGTCATTGGCATTTGTATATAAATATTCAAATATCATAAACAAAACTACCATATAAATGAAATTAATCATAAATCTAATTTCATGCAAAACTACTGATCTTTCAATCATTAAGTCAACCAATATCGCATTATGAAAAATCAATAATATTGCATAAAGTGCATATATTAAAAAATATTTTTTTCTACTTTTTTTGTCAAAAAGGAAAAGATATGCACCTAATCCAAATACAAATAATGGTTTTAAAATAGTAGATATTCCAGGAATGTATCCTCTTATATTTAAAAATGACAATATATCCAACACTGGTTGGATCAATACGTATATTAATACAACTTTTATAATATTTTCTATTTTTAGTAATTCCTTTATTTTCTTCATCATTCTTATCCTTCAATAATTTTTATAAGTTTATCAATAATTGCTCCATTTCCGCAATCAAATTTTTCTAAGTTTCTTTTAATTTTTTCTGTATTAATCTTTCCATCTAAAATTTCTTTCATTTTTTCTTTTAATGCTTCTGTTGTAGTTTCACACACTATACCATATTTATTATCCTCAAATATTTCTCTCACTCCTGAAACATCAGTTGATATAATAACTTTTTTCAATGCTAAAGTTTCTTTTATTGAAATACTATATCCTTCAAAGTCACTAGAAACAACAACACAATCAGCATTTTTTATGTATGGATATGGATTTAGTTGCAATCCTAATAATTCAACTTTATCTTCTACATTATTATCCTGAA
>CANQAH010000056.1 GCA_947588885.1 uncultured Clostridia bacterium | reverse complement strand
AAAGAGAATTAGTATATTGCAAGGCAAAATTAAATTTTGAACACCGGAGTGTACGTTGGTACATGAGGATTTCAAAATTTTATTTTAACGCAGCAAGATGCTGATTTTCCTATTTAACACGATTAAAAAGAGAATTAGTATATTGCAAGGCAAAATTAAATTTTGAACACCGGAGTGTACGTTGGTACATGAGGATTTCAAAATTTTATTTTAACGCAGCAAGATGCTGATTTTCCTATTTAACACGATTAAAAAGAGAATTAGTATATTGCAAGGCAAAATTAAATTTTGAACACCGGAGTGTACGTTGGTACATGAGGATTTCAAAAATTAATTTTAACGCAGCAAGATGCTGATTTTCTTTTTAATTAAATAAAAAGAAGTTTCGTGCTATATATACTATATAGGACGAAACTTCTAACTCCGCGTTACCACCTAACTTAATTCTAACAATTTTCTTATTAAAATTCACTCAAAATTTTGTAACGTAAAACAAACGTCATATTCTACTATAATTCAAATATGCAACTCCAAGGTGATAATAAATAAATATTTCTTACCAAAATCACACCAATCTTTGGCTCTCTTTAAGACATTTTTTATTTATCGTGTCCTTTTCAAAGTCTTTATTTCTATTAATTAATGGATTTATTTTAACACTTTTGATTTTTATTTTCAATACTTATTTTATTATTTTAACTCATATTTAATCTTTTTAGCATGAACAACTAATCTCTCTGAACGATTATAACAAGTTGAAAGAGTCAGTATTCTATCATCTTTGCCAACATCTGTCTGGAAATCATATGCACTTCTATCTTTTATCTTGTTTAAAAAATTTACATATTCATTATCATCTTTAAAATAAACATTTATATAGTCATCTGTTGTTTTTATATGATATACACTAAATATTTGCCACAATGAGTTTTCTTTTTCAGTTGACAATTTAATTACTTGATTTTCTGCATTATCAAACCATTCTTGTTTTAACACATTTTTTAATGAATTAAACATTATTTTATCTTCTCTATTATGAGCATAAATAATAGTATTTTTATCTAAATTATCAATATCATTCCTGTAATCTAAAAATACCCAACCTGCTTTGCTTTCTTTTCTATCAAAAGAATGTTCCAAATAAAAATTATTATCATAAGTTTGTACAATTGGATAGTTAATATCTGTTCCATTTACTTGAAGCCATCCTACTGTATCAGGATTCATCTTTTTTAATTCATAAAGATCAACATCAAGTAAATTCATTTTTATATTTTTTTCATTTTCACAACCATTTACAATTTTTATATTCTCATAATCTTCTATCTCTATTACTTTTGCTATTTTATTTATTTCATCAATTATTGATTTTGCATTTTTTGATTCTCTATACCAAATAAAAATCTTTATACCAGAATATATAAAAATTATAATCCATATTAACAAAAATATAAGAATCATGATATTCTTTTTATTCACTTTAGCCTTTTTATTTCTCCTAGCCATTTTAACCCCTTAAAAAATATGAAATGAAAGTTGACTACTTTTACATAATCAACTTTCTATTCTTTTATCTAGCTCTTCTTCTTCCTTTTCTTTTGTTATAATTTGAAATATATCTGCTTAAAACTGTAATTTGAATAATTGATATAATAAATAATACCATTGTAAATCTTATGTTATCACCTGTATATGGACTATTTGAATATTTGTCTTTATCTGTTCCTTCTGCTATTTCTTTAATATTTTCAAATAATACATATGCACTTCCATCTTTTGCTAACATTCCTTCACTTCCTGCAGTATTTGTTATATAACCATCTTGATTTGCTTCTAGTTCCAATACAGTATATTTAGTTTCTTCTGGTAAATCTAATATAGTAATTTTATCTTCATTTTTTAATTTAATTGATCCTTTATAAGTTCCATCATCATTTTTTACAAATTCTATTGTACCTGACTTTGTTCCTTCAAATTTGTAAGTTTTTTCTAATTTGGTACCTTCAAGTGGTATTAATAATATTTCAAAATTCCACTCACGTTCTTTATCTCCTGCATTACCTTTTACTAATTTTTCAATTGTTAATCCAACTTTTTCTAATCTCGTATTGAAGAATGTAATCTTTTCAGTATCTACACTCAATTCTCCAGCAGTTTTTCCTTGTGTTGTTGTAACATAATCATTTTCATTTGCCTCTAATTCTTGAACATCATATTTTACCTCAGCAGGTAATCCTTTTAGTGTAATTGTTTCTTCATGAACTAATGAGATAGTTCCCTTATATGATCCATCTTCTTGCTTTACAAAATCAATTTTTCCATTCTTTTTATTTCCAACATAATCATAAGAATTATCAATTGATTGCTCACTATCAGTAGGCATTAAAGTAATTTCAAATGTCCAGCTACGTCTTTTATTTCCAGATCCTCTAACTATTTTTTCAATAGTCAAATCTAATTTAGACACATATTTATTTACAAATTCTGATACTATTTTATCACTTGAAATACTTCCATTGCTATTTGTATATGTTGTTAAATATCCTCCTGTATTAGCTTCTTTTTCAAATATTGAATATTGTGCATTTTCTGGTAATTCTTTTATTACTATTGTTTCTCCATGTTTTATTTTTAACGTTGTTTTATAATTTCCTATTGCATTTTTATTTAATGTTAATTGTTCTGTTTTCTTTTCTTCTTCGCCATTTGAATTAATATATCTTCTTTCAATTTCTTTTGTCAAACTATCTTCTTGAGAATCTGGCAAAGATACAATTACATCAAATTCCCATTCTTTATTTTTGTCTCCATATTCTCCATCAACTATTTTCTTAATTGCCAAATCAAATTTTGAATACAAAGTATTTGTAAATTCAACAGAAACATTTTCATCAAACAATACTCCTGGATTTTGTCCTTTAACTTTTGTGACATATCCATCTTTATTGAAATCAACTTCTTCTACTTTATATTTAGTTCCTTCTGGTAAGTCTTTAATTGTTATTTTTTCATCATGCTTTAAAGTTATACTTCCATGCCAGAATCCATCTTCTTGTTTTACAAATGTTATATTTCCATTTTTAGATCCTGTGTAAGCAAAACTTCCGTCAAAATTTTCATCATTTTCTGGAATTAATGTAATATTAAATGTCCAATCCTTTTGCTTATCTCCAGTAAATCCATCAACTTTTTTACTTATAGTTAAATCTAATTTATCAAGTAACGTATTAGAATATTCAACTAATACTGCTGATTTGTCATCTATTGTACCTGTTTGAGTACCAACTTTTGTTACATATCCATTTGAATTAGCTTCTGCTTCTGTAACTGTGAAATGAGTATCCTTAGGAATATCTTTAAGTGTAATTCCTTGACCATGTTTTAAAGTTATATCTGCATGATAAGTGTTATCTTCTTGTTTCTTAAATTGCAAACTTCCCCCAGCTGGTGCAGTTACCCCAGAGACTAAGCTTCTGCCTGTATATGAATATGAAACTGTTTCTTGACCTTGAGTTAAATTGCTTAATTCAATATGGAAAGTCCATTCTTTATTTTTATTTCCAGCACCACCATGAACTTCTTTTGCAATTGTTAATGAACCTGCTGGCAATTGAGTATTAGTAAATTTAATTGTTTTGCTTTCCTTATCCAATGAGCCTTGTGTGTTTCCACTATCACTAGTAACATATCCATCTTGATTTGCTTTTACTTCATCTACTTTATATTTTGTACCTTCAGGAAGTCCTTTTACTGTAAATTTTTCTTGATGTTTTAACTTAATAGAGAAAGTATAAGTTCCATCATTATTATTTTTTAATGAAATTGTTCCATTTTCCTTACCTTCACAGTTATATGATTCTTTTAGCTCTTTTCCTTCTGCTGGAATTAAAGTAACATTAAATTCCCATTCTGTGCTTGAATCTACTTGAGCTTCTGTATTTTCACTAACAACATTTTTTTCTATAGTCAAATCATATTCAGCATATTTTTTATTTCTAAATACAACTTCTGTATTATCTTCAACTAATATTCCTACATCTCTTCCATCTATAGTAGTTTCATAACTTTCTTTGTTTGCTTCATCTTCTTCTACCTTATACTCTGTTTTCTCTGGAATATCTTTAATCGTAATTGATTCTCCATGTTTTAATGTCACACTTCCTTTATATGTTTCATCATCTTGTTTTGTAAATGTTATTTCTCCAGATTTTGAACCAGTATAGCTATATGTGCTGTTCAAAACTAGTCCTTCTTCAGGAATCAATGTTATATTAAATGTCCAATCCTTATTTTTATCTCCACCATTTCCTTCAACAAGTTTTTTAATTGTTAAATCCTTAAGTTCATATTTTTTATTTATGAAAGTAACATTTGGATTTTTGTTTGCAGAATCAATTTTTCCTTCTGCATCTCCTGGAACCACTGTCATATATCCATCTTTATTTGCGTCAAGTTCCTCAACTTTATATATTGTTTCCTCTGGAATATTTTCTATTGTCACAAATTCTTCATTTTTTAATTCGATTATTCCACTATAAGTTCCATCATTGTTATTAGTCAAATTCAATGTTCCAGATTTAGATCCAGAATATAAATAACTTGTTGCAAATTCTAGATTTTGACTTGGTGTAAAAGTAATTTTAAATTTAAATCCATCATTTATATTATCAACATTTCCAACTACTGATTTTTTAACTGTTAGTGCATAATACTGAACTTTAGAATTAACAAACTTCATATCAACATTTTCATTACCAGTTAGCATACCTTTAGAATTTTCTGGTATTTCAGTTGCATATCCATCTTTTTTAGCTTCTAGTTCTTCTACCACATATGCTGTATTTTCAGGTAAATCTTGTATTGTAATATACTCATTATGCTTTAATGTTACATTTCCTGTATACGTTCCATTTTTATTTTTAGTTAAATTTAAAACTCCTGTTTTTGATCCATCATATTCATAACTATCTTTTAAAGTTTTTCCTTCAGGTGGTGTAAGTGTTATTTGGAAGTTCCAATCCTTTTCAGTATCTCCACCTAATCCTTTAACTTCTTTTCTAATAGTCAAATCAATTTCAGCAAGATTTTCATTTATACATGAAACTTGTATATTATTATTTAAGAAATCTCCTTTCTTGTCATATTCTACATTTATAGTACCTTCAGCATTTTCTATAGATGTACTATAATCATTTTGATCTGCTTCTTTTTCAGTTACCTTATATTTAGTGCCAGGTTCAATTTCTTTTATTGAAATATTTTGATTATGCTTTACCTTCATTTCGCCACTATAAGTTCCATCTTCATTTTTGTTTACAGTCAAAGTTCCTAATACTTTTTCTAGAGTTTGATCAGTTATATCATAATATCTATAAGAATACGTATCACCAAGATCTGATCCAGCAGGTGGTGTTAATGTTATAACAAATGTCCAGTCTTTTCCACTATCTCTATCACCTTGTGCAACAACATCTGAACCAGTAATTGTTTTACTAATTGACAAATCTCCTAATATTTTATGAACATTTACATAATGAACTTCATCTATTGTAGTCGAACTTGTATGTTCATCTTTAACTGTTGTTGAGTTATCTTCTAATTCAAATTTATTTCCTTGATAATCATAAACACTATCAAATCTATATCCAAGATCATATAATCTGTCATTTAATTTTTCTGTTACCTCATAGTCAAATGAATCATCAAGTCCTTCTATAAGAATTCCTTCACCATCTTTTAATGTAAAACTACATACACCATTATTATCAAATGTTAATTGTTTTCTTGCATACGTAGCTCTTGTTGCATATTCTGATGATGCTTGCTGTTTTACCTCTTTTGTAGCATCAACTGTATATAAAAGCATTTCCTCTGATGTATAGTTTCCTGGAAGTGTAACTGTTTCTTTACCATCAACCTCTTCCTTTGGAACCAAATATACTTTTCCATAATAATTTACAGAGCCATTTGTTTTTTCTTCTATTCTTACATTTCCATCAGTCTGTTCTCCATCTTGTGAATTATACAAACGATATCCATTTTGTTCATTAGAACCAAGCCAAATATATTTTCCATCTTTTTCTATTCTAGTAGAACTATCAGTTTGAGAAACTAAGAAGCCACCATTATCTGTCAAAATGTCAATTGTATCTAATTGTACTAACCATTTTTGAACATCAGATTCTCCTTCTTTATATTTACTATTTTTCTTTAATGAAACTGCATCAACTTGTGTAATATTATCTTCTCCAAAAGCTGGAATTTTTAGTTCAAAATCAAATTCTTCATCAGTCAATTGTTCATTATGTTCAACTTTAACTTCTTTAGTTACTTCAAGTAATGTATTTTTAACACGAAGCACACCATTATTTCCAAAATAAGCATTTATAATAATATTATTATCTTTTGCTGTACTGTTTGAACTAATTGTAGGAAGATATACATTACTAGATGTATTAGTTTTATTTTCACTTTTTTCGATATAGCTCTGAGCCATATTTCCAACACGTAAGCCTTCTGGTTTAGTAGCGAGTACATAGTTTCCTTCTGATGGCTTTTCTTGTCCTTTAACGAAATCAACAGTTTTTCCGGTACTTTCATCATACCAAACTAAATATTCACCATAATCAATAGTTCCTCCAGCTAATCCTGAACCAAATTCAGCTCCAGTCCTTGTTACAAGAACATGAGTAGCTGTTTTTTGTTTTTCTGGCATATAATAATCTAACTCAATATAATATTTTTTATCTGAACCAATATCATTAGAATCTGTTACCTTTTTATTTTCAAGACTTTTCTTAAATTCTTCATATGTTTTATATTCGCCAGTAGCTTGATATTCAACTTCACTTATTTCATTATAATTTCCTGACTCATTTTTATACAAAACTAAAGGTTTTTGATATGAATAATATCTATTTGATTTATTTGGTGAAAAAGAAAAGTTTGGATCCCCCATAGATCTAGCTTTGTCATTTTGTTGATCTGTTATATATCCATCATAACTTTTTCCACTATAATAATTTGAATAAAAATTAACATATCCATTTTCATCAGTATTTTTTTGTATATATTCTGAACTCAATTTAGATAAATCTATAGTATTTCCTTTTTCACCTCTAACTTCATCCTGAATTCCAACTGTATAAAATAATCTAAATGGTTTTGCACCAGAATCATTTAAGTTAGTTTCATATTTTAACACTTTGCCATCTTTATCTAAATCAATTGTGGCTGTTTGAATAGGTAATGCTGCTGATGGAATATTAAGATATAAAGCTTGGTCATATCCTAAATCAACTGTAGCCCCATTTGATTCATCTATATAATCACCTGTGTTTTCAATCCATACACGAATATCATTTAATTTAAATTTTACTTTTTCATCTTCCTTACTATAACATGGATTTTCAATTTCATTTCCAGCATCATTATTATTTTCAAAACGATACATTGTATAAACTGTGTTTTTTTGTTTTTCAGTAATTTTTTCTTCATCTAAAGTAGAAACATATTGTCTTGTTGTGCTACCATCAAGATAATATGTGGCCGTATTCCAATTGCCATTGTTTTGGTCTTCTAAATATTCTCCAGTTTCATTATCATACCAACCACTTTTAAAAGAACTATCTTTCATATGTTCAACATTAAATTTATAATCATAAATTCCAGCTTTCGTTAAACCATATTTTTGTCCAAATAATACTAAAGCCATATCTTTATATGCACCATCTAAGTTTACACTATTATCCTTTATTTCCATGTATTCGCCTAAAGGATCCATATATGTTATAGAATCACTTACTCCAGAATCATTTGTTCCACTAATTGGAGTAAATATTTCTCCTGTAATTTGCTCTAAAATTTTATTAAAAACTTCTCCAATTTTTCCAGATTCTGCAGTATAATATTCATCTACATAACAAACATCTTCAAATTCTTCTATATCATTATCACTTAAATATGTCTCATTATCTGGATGATTATACGTAAAATTAGCATGAGTTCCACCTGTATTTAAAAATATATGTTCTTTGTTTGTATCACGTGGAAAACGTAATTTTGCTTCTTCATCATTAATATATTTTTCAATAGTTTCCTTTGTTGCTTCAACTTCTTTTTTAGCTAATTCAGTAAGTCCATCCCTTTTTTCATCAAAATATTCTTCAGGGTCAAGTGTACCTAATAATTGTTCATTTGCATATGTTCCTAAACCATTGACATTATAAGCAATTGAATAATCTAACATAGTATTTTGATAATTATCTTCAATCTCTTTTTTCATACTACCAGCTAATAATAAATTTGAAACATTTCTTGGAGCTATAGCTTGTATTTCAAGATTTCTATTTTCAACACTATTTCTTCCACTCTGTCCACTTTGTCCATTACCTGTACTACCATTACAATCAGCATAATAAGGATTTGCACCATCTGCTGCATATTGTAGATTTTTGCCTGCTGTATCAATTACACCTATATAAGGTTCCCACCAGTCATATTCCTTCTTTGGATCTTTTTCAGCACTTGTACTTGTGCAACTAATAATATTAGTTGCACCATCTGTTAAACAAACTAGAACTGGTGTACGTGCTAACCTCTGACCTTCGATTTTATCAAAATATGTTGTATTTTCTTCAGTTGCAAGTATATTCATTCCTTCATAAAGTGCACCTTGAAGATATGTTGCATCAGCATACATATAGTCGCTTTCTTTATTATCTTTTACCTCTTCCTTAACTGTAGGTTTTATTTTTGTAAAATAAGCTTTATTACCAGTTTTCATCGATGTTGCACTAATTTCTAAATAATTTTCATTCCCATTTTGTGGTGTATAATGTCCAAGATTTAAAACAACTTGTGCACCGCCACCATAAACTACAACAGCAACACGATTATCACTATTAGCATCCATCAACTTTTTTATAAGGCTATTAGTTTCCTTTATTAATTGATGTAATGAGTCATTATCATCTATCTTTCCATCGTTAGCTACAGTCATTGATGTTGAAATATCAAGTAATAGTACAACATCAACAGGCTTACTTTCTGTTCTATTTAATTTTTGACTAGAACCAATCGTAGAAAAAACATGTAAAAAATCTGCATTATAATTTATCGTTCCACTAACTCCGTCATTTTCATCTGTAAGACTTAAAGTATTATCTTTTCCATAAGCAAGAACAGATTTATCTGACCAAATACGTCCAGCATAACGACTACCATTTTTTTCTGATAATAATAAATCTTTGTAATTTTCCATTGTATTTGGATCTGCCAAATGTTCATATCTCACTGGATTTGAACTTTGTTTTGGTATAGAAGCAAGATTTTTTTTATTAAAAATTTTGAAATTAAA
>CANQAH010000055.1 GCA_947588885.1 uncultured Clostridia bacterium | reverse complement strand
CTGCTTCAATCGCACTTCGCTTCGCTACGTTTGGTCGCTGCGCGTCAGAAAAAAACATTCTTACTTTTTTATTATAAGTTAATGTATTGCTGCATGTTTATAAAAGATATATAGAAAATTTATAAAAAGTGTACAGTAAGGTAATAAAATATGATATAATATTAACGTTTTATAAAAGGGGGCAAAAAATGAACGATTCAATAGTAATAAAAGGAGCAAAAGAACATAATTTAAAAAATATTAGTTTAGAAATTCCACGAGATAAGCTTGTTGTAATAACAGGTCTTTCTGGATCAGGAAAGTCTTCATTAGCATTTGATACATTATATGCAGAGGGTCAGAGAAGATATGTTGAAAGTTTATCATCATATGCTAGACAATTTTTAGGGCTAATGGAAAAGCCTGATGTTGAAAGTATTGATGGTCTTTCACCAGCAATTTCTATAGATCAAAAAACAACATCTAGAAATCCTCGCTCAACTGTAGGAACTGTTACAGAAATTTATGACTATATTCGTTTATTATATGCAAGAGTTGGTGTGCCTTATTGCCCTAATTGTGGTAAAAAAATAGAAAAGCAAACAATAGATCAAATTGTAGATAATATAATGGAACTTGAAGAGGGAACGAGAATTCAAGTGTTGGCACCTGTTGTAAGAGGAAAAAAGGGTGAATATACTAAACTACTAGAGGGATTTCAAAAGGATGGTTTTGTAAGAGCAAAAATTGATGGTACTGTATATGAATTATCTGATGATATTGATATAGATAGAAAGAAAAAACACAATATAGATATAATTGTCGATAGGTTAGTTGTAAAAGAAGATATTAGGAATCGTTTAACAGAGTCTGTCGAAACAGCCTTAAAATACGCAAATAATCTAGTTAAAATTGAAGCAGTTGGAATTGGTGAAAAATTATATAGTCAAAATTATGCATGTCCTGATTGTGGAATCAGTTTTGAAGAATTAACGCCAAGAATGTTTTCATTTAATAATCCTTTTGGAGCATGTCCAGAATGTACGGGAATTGGTTATTTAATGAGAATGGATGAAGATTTAATCATTCCAGATAAAAATAAAACTTTATATGATGGAGTAAAGGCTTTTGGATCAAGCACAATGAAAAAAGGAGAAACAATGGCAAAAATGTATTTTGAGTCAATTGGGAAACATTATGGAGTTGATATTAAAAAACCAATAAAAAAGCTTCCTCGTGAATTTTTAGATAAAATACTTTACGGAACTGGAAATGAAGTAATTGACTTTGAATATGCTTCTGCAAGCGGAGTACGTAGATTTAGTACTCCTTTTGAAGGAGTAATTCCAACACTTGATAGAAGATATAGAGAAACAAAGTCACAGGGAATGAGAGATTTTTATGAAATGTACATGAGTGAAAAGCCTTGTGAAACATGTCATGGATCAAGATTGAAAAAAGAAGTTCTAGCTGTAAAAGTAGGAGATAAAAATATAAATGAACTTACAGATATGTCAATAGTTGAAATCAAAAAATATTTATCAAATCTTGATTTAAGTAAAAAAGATCAAATGATTGCTGATCAAATATTTAAAGAGTTAAACAAAAGATTACAATTTTTAATAGATGTGGGGCTTTCATATCTTACACTTTCAAGAGCGGCAGGAACATTATCAGGTGGAGAAGCACAAAGAATTCGTTTGGCAACGCAAATTGGTTCTGGATTAAGTGGTGTACTATATATTCTAGATGAACCAAGTATTGGTTTACATCAACGTGATAATGATAAATTATTAGCTACATTAAAAAAATTGCGTGATCTAGGAAATACTTTAATTGTTGTTGAGCATGACGAAGACACAATGTATGCAGCAGATCAAATAATTGATATTGGACCAGGAGCTGGAGTACATGGCGGAAATGTAGTTGCACAGGGAACAGCAGAGGAAATAAAATTAATTCCAGAATCAATTACAGGACAATATTTAAGTGGCAGAAAACAAATTAAAGTTCCGACTAAAAGAAGAAAGTCAAACGGAAAAAGTATTGAAATAATAGGTGCAACAGAACATAATTTAAAAAATGTAAATGTTAAAATCCCATTAGGAGTATTTAATTGTGTTACAGGTGTATCAGGTTCAGGAAAAAGCACTTTAATAAATGAGGTTTTATATAATTATATTTCAAGAGAGTTATATCATTCAAATGTAAAACCAGGTAAATGTGAACAAATTAAAGGATTAGAAAACATTGATAAAGTAATAAATATAGATCAATCACCAATTGGAAGAACGCCACGTTCAAATCCAGCAACATATACAGGTGTATTTGATGTTATAAGAGATATTTTTGCAAATACAAATGAAGCAAAAATGAATGGATTTCAAAAAGGAAGATTTAGTTTTAATGTACCAGGTGGAAGATGTGAAGCATGCCAAGGTGATGGTATAATCAAAATTGAAATGCACTTTTTGCCAGACATATACGTTCCTTGCGAAGTATGTCATGGAAAAAGATATAATAGAGAAACATTAGAGGCAAAATATAAAGGAAAAAATATTGCTGATGTTCTTGATATGACAGTTGAAGAAGCATTAGAATTTTTCTCAAATATCCCCAAAATTAAAAATAAAATTCAAACATTATATGATGTTGGATTAGGATATATTAAGCTAGGTCAACCTTCAACAACACTATCAGGTGGAGAAGCACAAAGAATCAAACTAGCAACAGAGCTTTCAAAAAGAGCGACAGGAAAAACATTGTACATTCTTGATGAACCTACTACAGGACTTCATATAGATGATGTTCATAGACTAGTTGATATTCTTCAAAGACTTGTTGACACTGGAAACACAATAGTTGTAATTGAACATAATTTAGACTTAATAAAAACAGCTGATCATATTATTGATTTAGGACCAGAAGGTGGAGAAGAAGGAGGACAAGTTATTGCAATAGGTACTCCTGAGCAAATTGTAAAAAATGATAGATCTCAAACAGGCAAATTTTTGGCTAAATACTTAGAAAAATAAAAAGTAATGAAAACGTTTTGCAAATTTAATACAAATGAAACACTATAAAAAATACTTAGTGATATACTATAAATGAAAAATTATTAGAGGTACAAATAGATGAAATTTTTTGAGAGGATCAAACAAATACTTTTTGGCAAGAAAAATAAAGCAATTTCTACTGGCATAGATGTAGAAGCAATTATTAAAGCAATAAAATCAGAAAAAGATAGTGATGCAGCACTAAATATTATTAGAAATTATGTTTATGTATTATCTTCAGCTGATTTAATTCAACTAATATTAGCATTACCTCAAAATGCACAAATAAAGGGAATCGAAATAGCCCAAAAGCATATTACACCATATGATTTATATGAATTAACAATAAAAAAATTAAATTATAAATCCAAAATTGATGTATTAGAAAAATTTCACGATAAATTAGACTTAGAAGATATATTTGGAATATTTAATTCTTTAGTTCCAGATCAGAGAAGTGCGGCATTAGATAAATGTATTGAGCATTTTGATTCTTTAGGAATTTCAGAAATTATTTGCAATTATATTCCTTTATATGAAAGATTAGAATGCTTAAATAAATATCATGATTTACTTGATGGTTTTTCAAAAGCAAATATAATTTCCAAATTGGATACTGAAAGAAAAATAGAAGCTCTTAAATTATATGTAAAAGAAATAAATAAAACAGATTTAAATACTATAATTGTTGATTCTGAACCATCAAAAATGTCAGAATTATTAGACATAGCATATAATTATTTAACTACAAAACAAATTTATGATATTATACAACTTCATATACCAAGTGAAAAAAAATTAGAAACATTGTATAAGTGTTGCAGCCAATTAAATTCTTCAACAATATCTGATTTAATAAAATATAGTATTCCGGAAGAACAAAAAGGAGATGCTTTAATAGCTCTTCAAAATAGAATAAAAAGCAATAATATAGGAGATATTCTTCAATTCTGCATACAAGGCAAGAAAGTTTTAGAAAAAGTAAAACATAATTTAGATGCAGAAGATTTAGAATTTTTTACTAATCAACTTTAAAAATTACTTTATTTATGAATTTTTGTTGAACATTCAATTTATAAAATATCTAAAAAATGTTTAAATTAAGTATAGATTTTTATAATAATAAAGGCATGAACTTTTATGTTCATGCCTAAAATTTATTCTTGCTCTTGATTATTAGACTTTTTTGATGACTGTTTATTATTATTTTTCTTTTCTTTGCTATTATTTTTCATAAATGTGCACCTCCTGTCTTATTTGATATTATTTTTTCTATTTTGAATAAAAATATTCATATTTAAATAAAATTGTAGTATAATGTTTCTGTAAAATTTTCCTAAGGAGAAAAAATGGAAAAAAATATTGTAATAGGAATTGAAGGACTTGTTGGTTGTGGCAAAACATCAATTTGTCAAAACTTATTAAACTATATTCCAAATTCAATTGTTTTGCATGCTGGAAATATTTATAGAGCAATTACTTTTCAAATTGCGAAAGAGAAAATTCCAAAAGATGAATTAAAAAATATTGACTTATCTGAATTATTTAAAAAATTTGAAATTGAAATAAAAATAGAAAAAAAAGAAAGCGCTGTATATGCACATGGCCAAAAGATAGAAGAAACAGATTTACAATCGCTTGAAAATTCTATTGCTGTTTCAAAAGTATCTAATATTGCCAACAATAGTAATGCTTATAAAATAGTTAAACATTACATTGATAATTATAAAAAAGAATATAATGTTATATTTTCTGGAAGAGATACAAAAAATATTTATCCAGAACTAGATTATCATATTTTTATAACAGCAGATCTAGATAAAAGAGTTGAATGGAAAAAGTCGCAATACAAAAATATAACTTCAGAAGAAATAAAAGAAAATATATATCAAAGGGATTTACTCCAGGAAAAATCAGGATATTATAAAAAATATAAAGATACTATAACTGTTGATGTTTCTTCATCAAATAGCATTGAAGAATCAACAAAAATGGTATTAAAATATATAAAATGATTAGAAAGGAGAATTACATGAAATATCTAAATCAAAAATTAGATGAGTTTAACGAATACTTGAAAAATAGAAAAGTTGCTATAATCGGTTTAGGTGTAAGTAATATTCCTTTAATTGATTATTTAAGAAAATATAAAGCAGATGTTACAGTTTTTGACAAAAGAACTATTGAAGATATTGATAAATCAGTAATGGATAAAGTAGTAGAATACGGAATGGAATTTTCAATAGGAAGGTATTATTTATCAAAACTAAAAGGATTTGATTTAATATTTCGTTCACCAAGTTGCTTACCAAATACTCCTGAATTAGTTCAAGAATCAGATAGAGGGGCAATAGTTACGACTGAAATTGAAATATTTATGGAACTATGTCCAGGAAAAATAATCGGTGTTACAGGAAGTGATGGAAAAACAACAACATCAAGTCTGATATATGAAATACTAAAAGAGAAAGGATACAATTGCTATTTAGGTGGCAACATAGGAACGCCACTATTTACAAGAGTATCTGAAATGACGCCAGAAGATATTATTGTTCTTGAACTAAGCAGTTTTCAATTAATGAATATATCAGTTAGTCCATCAATAGCAGTAATAACAAATATAACTCCAAATCATTTAGATTATCATTCAGACTTTGAAGAATATGTAGAAGCAAAAAAGAATATATTTAAATATCAATCAAAAGATGATACTTTAGTATTAAATTTTGACAATCCAATTACTAGAGAATGTGGAAAAGAAGCAAAGGGAGAAGTTATTTATTACAGTGATCAAGTAAAATTAGAAGTTGGATACATTGTAAATGATGGAACAATAAAATTTTGCGAAGAAAAATTAAGAAAACACATATTAAATACAAGAGATGTATTATTACTTGGAAAACATAATTATCAAAATATATGTGCTGCACTAGCTGCAACAAGGACACTTGTAGATGAAGAAACAGCTAAAAGGGCCATACAAAAATTTAAAGGTGTTCAACATAGATTAGAATTCGTAAAAGAAGATTCAAATAATGTGAGATGGTATAATGATTCAGCAAGTTCAAGTCCAACAAGAACAATATCAGGTATACAATCTTTTTATAAAAAAGTAATATTAATTGCTGGTGGATATGACAAAAATTTAGATTATACTCCAATTGCTAAACCTATAGTTGAAGGTGTAAAATCATTAATTTTAATGGGAAGCACAAAAAATAAAATTTACACAGCTGTAAATAAGGAGCTCACAGCTCAAAACAAAAAATTAGATATATATGAAGCATTTTCAATTGAAGAAGCAATTGAAATAGCAAAAGAAATATCAAAACAAGGTGATATAGTTTTATTTTCACCAGCAAGTGCAAGTTTTGATATGTTTAAAAATGCTTATGACAGAGGAGATAAATTTAAGGCAGCTGTTGAAAGATTGATAGATTAACTTAAAATCCTACATTTAGTAAAATAAATGTAGGATTTTTTCACCTAAAAAAAATTTTTGCATATTATATATAAAAAAATGGAGGAAACAATATGTATTATGAAAGCTATGATGATTACATGAGAGGAAATAATGGAAATATGGGCATTCCAAATCCATACTATAACTATACATATCAAAACCAATTTAATCCAATGCAGCAATCAAACATAAATAAACTATATCCAGAAATATATAATGAAATAAATAGAAAAATTGAGAATAGTTACAACATGGGAAACTTTAATTTAACTGAAGATAATATAAACAAAATCACAGACGAAGTTTTTGAAGAATATAAGGATAAATCGACAGATGCAGCCAAAAATGCGGAACGAACTAAAAATAATGATTTAATCAGAGATTTAATAAAAATTATAGTTATAAAAACATTACTTTCAAGACAAAGAAATAATAACTTCTATAATATGCCACCTCAATATCCGGGAATTAATGGATACTACCCATATTAATTAGACTTTTGCTTAAAAATGTGTTATAATTAAAGGAGTCCAAACATTTTATCATCAAACAATCAGGTCTAATGACCTGTTCATCATAGATATTATGCACAAGGAGGTAACAAGTATGTTTGGAAACGATCGGAGACATGAGATATTCAAAGACGTACTTAAAGTCGCGTTTCTTCTTATCTTTATCTTCGGCCTAGTAGCTTTTGAAGCCGCAGTTTTGAATGTGGAATACACCACACAGTTAAGGAAATTACTTGCTGTTGGATTTGGTTTTATGGCCTATCTGTATTCTGCAACTTCTGTAGTTTCGGCACTGCTACTCATATTGGTCAGAGATGATGGAGAAGAGTGCCAGCCACTGCTACTGCTCATAATGGTCGCATTCCTGATCGCTTTTGCCGTTGCGATTCAGTTGATTTTTTGGGCCGTTATTTTGAAAAATGGCGGGATGGCAATATTGGCGGGGTTAATTGCCCTGATAATCGGCGTCGCTTTAATGATACGAATGGCTACAAGATAAAATAAAATCTGATCGAGGCCCCCGTTTGGGGGCTGTTTTTTTGTATATTTATCATGTATTAAGCCAATAATATAATTAACTAATTTAAAATAAATTTATTTAAATGAAATATCTTTAATAAAAGTATTTCATTATAAATAGTAAAGTGGTTTTGAAATGATAATTGATTTAAATTATTGGTTTAAAATAATAAAAAAAATTTTTTATTTTCTATTTATTATTTTATGTATTTTTATATCTTTAAAATTAATAATATTTTTTATTCCATTTATAATTGCAATTATTATTGCAAATTGTATTGAGCCATTAATAAAATTAATATCTAAAAAAACGCATCTTCTTAGAAATACATCTGCAAAAATTGCGCTAGTTCTTGTATTTTCAATAATAATAGGGATTATTACAATAACAGGAAATATTGTAATTTCAGAAACTGTTGGAATTTTAAAAGATTTTGGAGCAATAGGAAATAGTATTAATCAAACACTAGAAAGTGTAAGTGAATTTTTAAAATTAGAAAATGTGAATGTGTCAGATGAAGTTAAAAGTTTAATTATAAATAGCACAAATGAAATAATAAATCATGTTTTAAATTATTTGAATTCTTTTTTAACAAATATTTTAAACATTATAACTGAATTACCCAATTTTATAATTTATTTAATAATAACGATTCTGGCAACATATTTTATTTGTACAGATAGGATTTCAATATTAGATAGTTTAGAACAAGTTTTTCCAAAAGCATGGATTAGAAAAGTAAGTAATCAATTTAAGAGTACAGTAAAAACACTTGGAAAATATATTAAAGCAGAACTTATATTAGTACTAATATCTTTTATTATTGTATTAATTGGTCTTTATGCTTTTAAAGCTGTAGGTTTAAATATAAAATCTCCATTGCTTATTTCATTGGGAATTGGTTTTGTTGATTTGCTTCCGATTTTAGGTTCAGGAACTGCAATGCTGCCATGGGGAATTATAACAATTATATCAGGTGATATGACGTTAGGAATTGCAATATTAATTTTGCTTGCTATAATTACTGTTTTAAGGCAATTTTTAGAGCCTCGTATTGTTTCAGGACAGATTGGACTACATCCTTTATATACGCTTATATCTATGTATATTGGTTTTAAATTTTTAGGTATATTAGGATTAATTGTTGGACCTATAGTTTTTGTAATTGTGCAAAACTTTTTTAAAATAAATGAGGAAGTATAATGATTTAATATAATAAGTTATATATTTATTGTTTTCTTAATTATTGTTTTTTAATTTTGACGTTTGTAGTGAGAACGTAGCATAGAAATTGTTAATTTTATGAGGAGGGAATCTCACAGGATTGAGGGCGCTGCGAAATAAAATTTACAATTTCTTGCAAGTGAAGCGAATAGTCAAAATTCAAAAAAATAATAAGAAAACATATTATTTGAATTATAAATCAGTATACGCTTGCACTTGTTTGAACATAAGTATCATCAGGAGGATATACAAACTCATCATCAGGTTTAGAGGCACTTTTAATTTCTTTAACCTTTAAAACAGGAATTTCTCCATTAAGTTCACCTTTTTCAATTACGCCAGTAACTTTGACCCAAGAAAGATTTTCAAATTCATTAATCTTATCAGATTCACACAAAAAACCTACAACAACACTTTGAGAAGCAGAATTAATAATCATATTTCTAGCCAATACAAATTGATTTTTCTCCAAATAATCGATTTTATAAACATAACCTATAAAAGAAATTTCTTTTCCAACATATTCATCAATATTATCATGAACTTCTTTTAATACGTTTGTATATTGAGAAGAAGGAATAGTTGTAACATTTTCATCTTCAAAATAAGGATCATTAACTGTAAAATTATTTTGATCAGATTTTTTCATTTCATTAACTAAAGAATAAGCAGAATAAGAAAAAATAGCAACACAAATTAATGCACAAACAACTAAAGTAAGCTTGAAAAGCATATTTTTATTAACTTTAAAATTATAAACTTGCATAATCTAACATCCTAACTTAATTAAATATATTTCAATACTATGAAAGAAATTGAAGATTATTCCTTGCAATGTGCAAAAAATAATGATATAGTAGAATCTGATTATTAGATAAAATATAATTTATTTTTTACATAATTGTTAGGAGGCAATTAAAGATGGGATTATTCAAATCTTATAGTGAAAGAGAAGTAAAAAGAGTTCAACCAATAGTTAATAAAATTAACAGTCTTGAACCAGAAATGGAAAAATTATCAGATAGCGAATTAAGAGCAAAAACAGATTATTTTAAAAAGCAATTAGCAGAAGGAAAAACATTAGATGACATTTTGCCAGAAGCATTTGCTGTAGTTAGAGAA
>CANQAH010000054.1 GCA_947588885.1 uncultured Clostridia bacterium | reverse complement strand
CAAGCGCAATATGTGACTATCTTTCCCGGACTGAATTGGACAAGGAATTTGAACAAGAAAATGGTACTTTCATTCGCATAATGAACTCTGAATTTTTAAAAGGACAAGATTTTAAAAAAATAGATGTAGACCAAAATAATTATAATAAAACATTGTACTATACGGATTTAGAAGATTTAGTATATTGCTATATTTTAGAACAAGAAGAGCAAGAAAAATATATTTTATATCCTTCAAAAAGTAAAATTAGTACAGTAAAATATGAATTTTACTTGATAAATGTTAAAGATGAAAAGAAAAAAATGATTACTTGTCAAGTAAAAAATGACAAAGAAGTATTATACGATGAATATACAAATGATAAAGATGAGTTTGAAAAAATATATTTATTTTCTGGAATAGAAAAATATACAGAAAAAGAATGTGATTTGAAAGAATTAAGAGAAAATTTAAAAAAAGAGAATATTTATATAATAGATAAGGAAAAATTATATAATTTTCTACTAGAAAGCGATAATCCTATTTTAAAAAATATTAAAAAAAGAATAAGTAAATATTATAAACTTAAATAAAGTTAAAAAATACTATGACAATTTTCTATCTTCATAGGAATAAAAAGAAAAAATTAAAAATTTTCAAAATATATATGAATGGAGTATATAATCATGGAAATTTTATTAAAAGATGTATTAGAATTTGATAAATTAAGAAAAGAATATCCTGATAGGAGAATAAAATTAAGATTTAACAAATATAAAAAATATGAGGATATAACATATAATTTTGTTGAATGGTATAAAGAAGATAAAGAAAGTAAAAAATTTAAAAATAGTTTACTAACTGTTTGGTCAAATAAGAAAAAAAGTATTCAAGATAATGATATAATTTTTCAATTTATAGAAGTGGAAGAGAACAAATGGCTTTTAGTGGATGTAGCAAAAATATTATCAAGTAATAATGATAATGGTATTGCAGAATCAGAAACATTAAAAGAATATGAAAAATATTTTGGTAAATTAACTGTTGATTTTACTAATTCACCTAATCAATTCTATTATGTTGAGCCACAAATTATAGATAATATAGAAATATTTGAAATAACTAATAAACCTTACCTAGAAATGGAAAAATGTATTAAATAAATAGATATAAGTACAATTAATAAAATTATATATGGGAGAAATAAAATGGAGCTATACGAAAAAAACGGAAATATATTATATATATTAAATGTATTAAAAAAATATAGTGATGAAGAACATAAGTTATCTATATCAGATTTAAAAGAAAAAATAAATGAAATATATGGCGAAGATATAGATCCAAGAACTATTAGAAGGAATATTAATTTGCTTAAAGAAAAATTTGGATATGATATTAGTACTTACAATGACAATAAAATTGGATATTATATAAGTAATGACCCAGAGACAGATTTTGAGCCAGGAGAAATCAGAGCAATAATAGATACATTTAGTTATTCAACATTTATAGAAGATAGAATTGCAAAAGGTATAATAAAAAAATGTAAAAATCTTCAAAATATATATGAAAATGAAAAAGTAAAAAATTATAAAGTATATTCTCCTAAAGGTAAGACAAGCAATATAGAAGTAATTAAAAACATTGAAGATATTTCAAATAGTATTATTAATAAAAATAAAATAAAATTTGAATATTGGAAATATTACATAAAAGGAGATAAAATTGAAAAGAAAATTGTAAGTGAACCTATTGTTTCTCCTTATGCAGTTTTATATGATAATCAACAATTTTACATGTTAGGAATAAAAGAGGGAAATAAAGAATTTTTCCATTATAGATTAGATAGAATAAAAAATCTAACAGAAACAAGTGAAAAAATAACTATAAAGAAAAGTGAAAAAGAAATAGAAGAATATACAGATACAGCAGTTGAAATTTTTAGTGGAAACAAAATTGAAATTGAAGCAGAATGCAACGAAATATTGCTAGGTGAAGTTATAGAAAAATTTGGAAAAAATGTAAAAATAACTCCAATAAGTAAAAGTGAATTTAAAATGAATTTATATGCTAATCCTCAAGGATTCAAACTATGGGCAATGAGAAATTTAGATGTAGTAACAGTTACAAAACCAAAAGAATTTATAGTAGAAATACAAGAATTGCTAGAAGATGCGATAAAAAGATATAAAAAATAGTAAAGATAAATAAAAAAGAAATTGGTGAGATAATATGAGTGATTTAGATTTAAAATTAGAAAGAGACAAAAACGAAGAAATAGTTTTACTAAAATATGATAATGTAAAAAAAGTTGAAGCCATGATAAAAGAAAACTCTTCATATGCATTAACATTAAATGATGAAAAAGCAATTTGTCCTGATATTAAATTTCTAGAATATTTAAAAAATTTTGTAGAATCAGCAGAAAATGAAAATATTTTAATTGATAAAAGTAATGTAGATGCATTTTGTGGCTCAACAAAATGGTGGGTAGAACAATTAGATAAATGTGAAAATGATGAATATTTTAAAATATTAATTGCAGGGATAATTCATAATATAGATAGAACTAATTCTACACATTTAAATGCTAGGACAAAAAACGAAGAAACAGGTGAAACTGAAGGAAGAAAACAAATATATAAAACAATAACTAAATCTATAACAGATTATATAAATAAATATAAAGCCACTAAAAAAGATGCTCTAAAATCAATGTTAAAAGATCCAGGTAAACCCTTAATAGGAGAAATTGCAGAAAAAGATGATAAAACAGGAAAGTTTAATCTTTCATTCGCTTCGAAATTTTGTCATTATCTAACATGGTATTTATATAATGAAGACATGTACTCAATTTACGATAGTGTTATAGCAGAAAATTTACCAGAATATATAAAACATTATAAAATAACAGATAATGATATAAATGACATAAAAGTAAAATACTATCAAAAAATCAATAGGCAGAAAATTAAAAATTTTTTAAAAAATCCTCCTTTTAAAAATAAATCTAAAACTGAAGTTGATATGAAAGCAGAAATACATGAATTTTATATTACCTATATGGATATTATAGATAAAATTATAGAAGAAGGATGTAACCAAGAACATGAACCTCAAATAACTAGAAGACAATTTGATCATTTAGTGTGGTACTGTAATAAAGGGAGAGCAACAGGAGAAGACGAAGATACTTTTAACAAAAAATTAGATGAATTTATAAAAAATCTAAGCAATAATCAATAATACATTATCTGACCAGTACAATTGAATATATAAAATATGGCTAATATAATAAAAATATATTAGCTATATTTTTTTGAAAGGAGAGTGATAAATTATGAAAATTTATTTTTTACAGGTATTTTGCGAATTTAATAGAGAAAATCATTATCATTATGAAAATGTATATTCAAAAAAACATTTAGCAATTTAACAAGGACGTATAATGTTAGAAAAATTGTTTAGACAAGAATATGAAAGTATGTTTGAGGAAAATAAAGCTCCTAAAATAAGTCGTAAAAAATTGTTTGAATTAAGTACACTTTATGATTTTCAAATAACTGAATATGATCCAGAATATGTAGATAGTTTATATGATTTGAATAAATTACCAATTGTAGAAGAATATGATATACATGATTTATATTGTGCTGATTTAAAACCTGTAAAAATACAGTATAATTATGATTATAACGGAAAAGAAATTTATATATCCGGTGTATACATTTTTAATTATAAAGGAAAAAGAAGAGAAAAAACTATAATGATGAATTACGAAGATTATAAAGACTCATTAGCAGGCACTAAATTCAAAAAAGGTGATATAGTAAAAATAAAGGATAATAACTATATTTTCAATGACAAGCTTCATGTTATAACAGATGTGCCACACAAAATGGAAAATCAGAAATTTTTTCATAATGACTATGATGTAATTCTTAACCATAATAGTTTTGATGAAGGATGTCATGTAGCTATTTTTGATGAAAGAGATTTAGAACTATATACAGGAAAGCTACCAAAAGATTCACCAATTACTTTTTTAAGTAAGTATTTTAAAGGAGAAATTGAATTAAAAAACATAAGTTGGACGGATATAGAATGTGGTCATATTACATTAAATGAAAATAAAAGTTTTAGAGATATTACAGAAATAATGAAGCAATTATAAATAGGAGGAAATAAAATATGAAAACAGGATTTAAAGATTTAGATAATAATATAAAAATAAAAAATGGAGAGTTGATTGTAATCGCATCAAGACCATCTATGGGAAAAACAACATTTGCGTTAAATATATTAAGCCATATTGCATTAGAAGAAAAAAGAGGTGTTATATTTTTTAGCTTAGAAGATAGTGAAGAAAATATAAATAAAAAATTAATAATAAGCAATTCTATGATAGAAAAAGAAAAATTTGATTTATATGAACAATTTAAAAAAGAAAATCTAAAGAATCCTAATCTTTCAGAAGAAGACTTAGATAGAATAACTTATGGGATGGAATTATTAAAAGATGCTCCAATATATCTATCAACTGAAGCACCATTATCAATAGATGATATATGTGAAAAGTCCAAAAAGATGAAACTTGAAAAAAATATTGAAGCAATTATAATTGATTATATTCAACTTATAAAATTTGATAAAAAAAAGTTATTAAGTAGAGATAATGAAATAACAGAAATTTTAAAACAATTAAAATTGTTAGCTCAAGAATTAGATATTTCAATTATAGTTACAAGTGAATTATCAAGAGCATCAGAAGAAAGAAATAATCCGAAACCTATCATTGAAGATTTTTCTAGCTCTAAAAATGGAATTACAAAGTATGCTGATAAAATTTTATTTTTATATAGAGATTTAGATTATAAAGAAAATAGAAAAAGCAATATTGCAGAATTAATTGTTGCTAAGAACAATGAGGGAAATATTGATACTATTAGACTAGGATGGCTTCCAGAATATTGTAAATTTGGAAATACAATTGTTTTAAAGGAGGAAAAAAATGGATAGTAGAGTTGAATTATGTTGTCACACTAAAATGTCAAAAATGAAAGGAATTAATTTTGCCGAAGAATATATAAATGAAGCAATAAAACGAAACTATAAACAAATAGCTATAACTGACATTAATAGTACTCAAAGTTTCTTTGAAATTGAGAATTATTTAAAATCTATAAAATATAACAACTATTTTAAAATTATTTATGGTTCAGAATTACGTTTAAAAAAATCTAAAGATTCTGAAAAAATATTTACAATATATATTTATATTAAAGAACAAAAAGGATTGAAAAACTTATACGAATTAATTTCAAAGGCATATAGAAATATAGTTGATGGAATTCCTGTAATATATAAAAATGATTTAATTAAACATAGAGATGGTTTATTATATGCTTCAATTGGAAAATACAGTGAAGTATATCAAAGTATTGATAATGCTGATATAAATAGCATTTTAAACTTTTATGATTTTATTGGAATTGAACCAAATGAAAGCAATAAATTTACAAATATAAGAATAAATGAGTTATGTAAAAAGTTAGACAAAATTCTCATAGGAACTTCAGAATGCTACTTTATAAATAAAGAAGACTACGAATGTAATGAAATATTAAATTTTTATAAAAATTATAATAATATAAAAGTTGGAAATAATAATTATTTTCAAACTACAGATGAATTAATTAATAATTTTAATTATATCGAAAACGCTAAGGAAATAGTTATAAATAATCCAAAAAAAATTGCAGATACGATTGATAATATAAAAATAAAAAAAGAAAATAAATTTTATCCTAAAATAGAAAATTCAAAAGAAATTATTAGAGCAAAATGCTATGATAAAGCATATGAGCTATATGGAAAAAGTCTTACCAAAACTATAAAGGAAAGATTAGAATTAGAATTAAATTCTATTATTAAAAATAATTATCAAAATATTTATTTAATATCTAGTGAAATAGTACAAAAATCTAATAAATTAGGATATGAAGTTGGAAATAGAGGAGGAATTGGCAATTCTTTTGTTGCTTATCTATTGGGAATTGTACGATATAATCCTATTGATTATAATCTACCATTTGAAATTTTTGCAGGAAAAAATTATGATAAAGAACCAGATATTGATTTAAATGTTACAAAAGAAGTTAGAGAAAAAATAATATCTCATTTACAGAAAAAATACGGAAAAGATAAAATAATTTTTGCAGGTACAATAAGTGCACTTATGGATAGAGTCGCAGCAGAACTATATGATAATTATATAAAAGAAAAAAAGATAAAAGGAAATTTAGATAAAAATCAAATAATAAAAAAGCTAACCGAAATAAAGAAAGCCACTGGTAAACATCCTGGTGGAATATTCATAATTCCAGAAGATATGGATATTACTGATTTTTGCCCGACAGAATTAGATGATGAAGGTTTGGTAAAAACTCATATAGATTATCATAAACTAGATAATTTATATAAATTTGACATATTAGAGCATGGCGATCCGGCTATGTTACATGAATTAGAAAAAGAAACAAATACTAAATCTTCAAATATTGATTTAAAAGATAAAGAAGTTTTAAAAATGCTTTTACATGCAAATGACTCATCATATCCTATTAGTATTAATGGAATACCTGATTTTGAATCTAATTTTGTTAAAAGTGTAATAGAGATTACAAAACCACAAAATATAAATGATTTAGCTTGCATTTCTGCACTTTCTCATGGCTCAGGAACTTGGAACTATAATGCATCTGACTTAATTAGTGATGAAGATAAAAAAGTAGATGAAGTTATTTCAAACAGAGCAGACATCTATAATTATTTATTAAAAAATGGAATCGAAAAAAATACAGCATTTGATATAACCGAATTTATATGGAAGGGAAAAGCAAAAAATGAAAGTAATACATGGGAAGAATATAAAACAATATTAAGAGATCATAACATTCCAGAATGGTATATACAAGATGCAGAAAAAATAGAATATATATTTCCAAAAGCACATGCAATAGAATATGCTATAAATGCTTTTAAAATTGCATGGTATAAAGTTTACCATCCTAAAGCTTTTTATAAAGTATATTTTAAAGAAAAATCAAACTTAAATATAAATAACTATTATTGTAAAAGACAAGTTAAAACAAGTTTAAATATAGAATATGATTTAAAAGAAAGCAATGAAAATAATAAAAATTTTAATAATAATGATAAAATTAGGGATTTGCAAATACTTTTAGAAATGTTTGAAAGAGGAATATTAAAAGAAAAGAAAGAAATAAAAGATGATTATAATCTTATAAATTCAAGAGCTATAGGAGATTATTGTAGACAAATAAAACATAAATTTAATACAGAAGAACTAGCTGTCTTAGTTTTTAGAAATAATAGGCTAAGTATAAATGAAAAAATTGAAAAATATAATGATTTAATAAATAATTATCCTGATATGGAAGTTATTGAAAGAATAAATTGTAATCACTATGATAGCGTTAAAACTTTAATAAAAAAAGAAATTCAAAGATTAAAAAGATTAGAAGAAAAATTAATTAAAGAAGAGAAAAATACTATATATACTTGGACTGAATACAATAAGACAACACTAAAATATAGTAGTAATAGAGATTTGGAACATACTTTTAGAACATATAAAGAAGTAATGAAAGATATTGAAAGTTATATTAAAGAATATAATGATACAATCTCATTTACCATAACAAAAACATATTTGGATAATTCCAAAAATGATATTATAGCTGAATATTTTGTAGAAAATAAAAAAATTATATTTAATCATATAAAAGAGAAATATGAGGACGTTTTAGATATAGATATGATTTACTTAAATATTCCTACACCTTTTAAAAAGGGAGATATTCTTATAACTAAAAGCAAATCTATAAGGAATTACGGAGATTATAATGAAATTTTTGTATTAGATTATTTAAGTACATGGAGAGAAAATTTATCAAATTATTTAAGAGAAGGAAACTATGATTCTTCAGATATGATAGGATATGGGTTTTATTTGTGTGATGAAAATTCAATTGAATTTATAAGAGATCACCAAATGGATTATGATTGTTTTGAATATTATGAAGGAGAATTAACTGGAAACAATAGAATTTTAAAAGATATAAGTAGTTTCATAAAAGGAAAAATCGAACTAGAACTATTTGTCCATGCTTATGATATTTTTAAAACTGAGTTTAAAAATGTAATGCCAGATTTTTATACTTATGAAGGGCTTAAATTGGCTGGTATGACTGAAAGAGATATATTAAAAAGAAACCGTGAAAGTGATAAAATTTATAATATGTCAAAAGAAGAAAAAGAAGAATATTTTACAAATTATACTGATATATATGAAAAATTTGATAAAAATGAAATTAAACAAATAGAAACAAATTTTTATAATGACATATATATTTTAACAGTATCTGGAAAATTATATAAAACAAAATTCTTGGAGAAAATAGAGCCTTTAAATGACAATATTAAAAAAATATATCCTTTAGATGCAGGAAATTTATACAAGATTACAAATCAAAATGTTATATTGCCTATTGAAGGAAAATCAAAATTCAGTAATACTGATAAATATTTAAATAATGGTAATTGCAAATATAAAAAAATAGAAACAAGTATCATGCATATTGTAGCATTAACTGAAGATGGAAATGTTCGTGCATTATGTGGAGGTTATCCAAATCTTGGTATAATTCCTAGTAATTTTGTTGATGTAGAAGATATAACAATTTTAAAAGGTGAAAATGGAATTGATACACCTTATATATATAAAGATAAGAAATATATTGAATTGTATGTATCTTAAATATTGAAAAAGACTAAATAATAAACTATAATGAGAAAAATCTTTAGAATGATCATCAATTATTATATAAGAGGTAAAAATATGGAAAATAAAAAACAACCACAATTTGAAAAAGTTGAAGATGGAAAAAAAGATCATTATAAAAATCATCTATTTCCTGCAAATTTTGAAACGTTTGATTTTGAAAAACTAAAAAAAGAGATTGATAGCGACGAGTATAATGGAGTTTTTTGGGAAAATAATAGTAATCTAAAAGTAGAAAAAGATGATATTGTATATGTATATTATATAAATCTTCCAGACAGAATTAATAGAATTTTGCTTAAATTTGAAGTTATTGAACCAGTAAAAAAATATAAGAATCAAACTGGAATTTTATTAAATTTTCAAACTGCAATGTCTGTAGAAGATAAAAAAAAGGATAAATTTTCAGAAAAAAAATTGCGCGAAGAATATGGAATAAATAATTTTCAAGGAAAACAACACTTAAAGGAAGATTTCTTGCAAAGGAAAATAGAAAATGGTGAGCAAGACTATTATCAAAAAAAGCTTATAAATGATTTAGAAAAAGAAAATAACAAAAATCAAACTATTAGCCTTGATTCTTTAATTGAATATATGAATACAATTTCTCAGTGTGCTTTACAAATATACCCAAAGTTTAGTCATGAAAATCATTCAACATTTGTAAAGGAAAATGGTTTGAATTATTATGAGCAGCATCACTTAATTCAACAATTTAACAGAAGAAATAATCCTAACTTTCCTGAGAAAATTATAAATGATCCTAGAAATATTATAAATTTATGTCCAAACTGCCATAGAAGAATACATAATGGAAAAAAAGAAGATAGAGAAAAAATTATTACATATTTGTATGAAAAACATAAAGGTCTAAAAGAATTGCTAGCAGAAATACCAAAAGATTTTAAGCAGAATACAAATTCTGATAAAGAATGGTTATTGCAGCAATATATTAATAAAAAACAAGATAAAGATATTTGACAAACATTTTATGACCAGACATATAGACTTTTACAATAATTTTATCTTATAGGAAAGTTCTCCAAATTTCCTATAATATAAAGGCTTCGCCCAAATTGCACACAAATTTTTTTAATAAAAATTTGGCGCATAGAACAAACACGCGGACTTTG
>CANQAH010000053.1 GCA_947588885.1 uncultured Clostridia bacterium | reverse complement strand
GTTAAAAAATTTGTGTGCAATTTGGGCGAAGCCTTTATATTATAGGAAATTCGGAGAACTTTCCTATAATATAACAATAGCGAACATTTTTATATATCATACTATTTAATTTCATTGCAAAGTCCGCGTCTTTGTTCTATGCGCCAAATTTTTGTTAAAAAATTTGTGTGCAATTTGGGCGAAGCCTTTATATTATAGGAAATTCGGAGAACTTTCCTATAAGAACAAAAGCGGACATTTTTATATGTCATACTATATAAATTTATTGCAAAGTCCGCATCTTTGTTCTGTGTGCCAAATTTTTGTTAAAAAATTTGTGTACAAATTGAGCGAAGCCTTTATCTTATAGGAAATTCGGAGAACTTTCCTATAAGATAAAAAAAATGGACATTTACTGTCTAATACAGTAAATATCCATTTTTTATAGACCTATAATCTAATTTTCTTTTCCCATCATAAGCTTCACCGCTTTTGAAATTGAAAGTTTTTTTTGATATAAAAAATATTTTCTAATCGCATATTGAATAATGTATAATTTATAGAATTTAGGCGACATTTCTTTAAACAATATTCCTTGTTTTTTAAAAAATTCCTCATCAAATCCATTAAACCATGTACTTTCTTCTTGATATACTTCTCCAATTTTTTTATTAATAAAAAGAACTTTCATTTTCTTTTTTAATGCACTATATATAAAAAGCTGTTCTTCACCTCTATTTACAAAAGCTCCTGCACCAAAATTTTCATCAAATTTTAATCCATTTTTTATAATTGCATCTTTTTTAAAAGTTATTTCTGGACTAAAAATTCTCATACTTCTAATATAGCCAACTTTTCCAGTATGCATTCTTTTAGTTTTTCTATTAGGATTTTTACTTTCCACATAAAAACAAATTATATCAGCTTTTCTATATTTATTGTGTGCCTCTAGTATAGTTTGTTTGTAGTCTTCCTCATATACAATATCATCATCAGCTAGACAAACAATTTCTGAAGATAAATTATTAATTGCCACATTTCTACTTCTAGATAAACCTTTTTCGCATCTATTTATAACCTTAGGATTTGTAATTTTTGTATTTTGATTTTCAATTTGATTTATTACTAGATATTCTGATTTTATTTTCAATCTATCCATTAATTCCTCAATTTCCTCATTTGAATACAGATTCATTGTAGAAACTGCAACTTCAAGTTCTTCATATTTTTCACGCCATTTCCATGAATTTATTCTTTTCAATGTTGCCTTTATTGCATAAATAAGTAAATAATACATACTTTTAAAAATACTAAATTTTTCTTGTTTTCGGTAAGCTTGCCATCTGTATTTTATCATTTCAAACTTATTTGAGCCTCTTGAATTTTTAACTTTTCGATATAAAGCCAATGGCTGCTCTTGCCCATATGCAACATATCCTTTTTTCAAAATACTCCACCAATTTAGTAAATCCTCTATATTAGATGTTGGAAAATAACAATATCTTTTTGGTATTTTTTCCAAATCAATCATAACAGTCAACATTGCTATTCCATTATCTGCAAGTATATATTTATAATCTATTTTTTTTGTAATTTTAATCGGTGTAGAAATTTTTTCTCCATCACTACTCATATATCTATATGATGAATATATAAATTCATAATCATTCTCTGTAATAAATTTTATTTGGTAATCAAGTTTTTCTTTTATCCAATAATCATCTGAATCTAAAAATGATAAGTATCTTCCTTTAGCCTTTCTTATACCAATATTTCTAGCTATCGCAGTTCCTCTATTTCTTTTTAATTTTATTATATGCACTTTTGAATTTTCTTTAGCATAATTTTCAATTATTTGAACACTATTATCAGAAGAGCAATCATCTATAAAAATAACTTCATAATTTTTATACGTTTGCTCCTCTATACTCTTTATTGTATCTTTTAGAAATTTAGAAGAATTGTATACTGGTACAATTATACTTACCAAAGGACTATTGTTCATTAGTTGATTTCCCTCTTATTTCTAAAGCTAAATCATATAAAGACTGATTTTCTTCTAAAAAGCCTATTACATATCTTTGCTTTAATTTATTTTTACTTCTATCAGTTATATTTGCTACCACTTCATCATTATTTTCAATTACCATATCCGCAAATTTTAGTAGCCATTCTTCATTTGTACATGTTCTTAATATTCTTCTCAAAACATTATTTTTTTCAATATTAAAACTTGTAACAGCAGTTACCTTCCTACTTTTTAAATCATTATATACATCTTCCATTCGAGAATCATCCAATTTTGAATAATCAATTTGCATTAATAAACCATTAAACTCTTCTCTTTTTTCATATTTATGGTATTCTTTTATATAATCAATTGTCCCACAATAATTTTCTTCTCTTGTACAATTATAAATTTGTGCCCACAAATAGTTGTTATGTCTTTGATAATTCTTAGCAAGCACAGCTGTAGTTGCTCCAGCAAAATTTAATAAAATAACACCTATACATATTAAACATGTTTTCTTATTCATCTTGTTATCAATTTTAATTAATTGCATACAAGGTTCTTTTTTATTTTCTTCATCATTTTCACTTTTCTCAAATTCTACTTTTTTCTCTTCATTATCTTCAGATACTCTCATACCAAGTAGAACTATCCATAATATACCTATACAGTAAAAAGACATATCAAAATCTACCCAACTATGTAGTATAAGAAGTAGAAATGCAATATCAAAAAGTGTTATATTTTCTTTTTTCTTTATAATTTTTACAAAAACATATATCAAAATTATAATTAATGCACCAAATCCCACTATTCCTGTATTTATAAATGTATCTGTTAAGAAACTATGTGTTTCAATTGTTCCATATGCTTCATTTTGATAATCATTATAAATATTTTTCCAACCTTTTCCGCCAATTCCAAGTAAGAAATGATCTTTTATAATTCTAATTCCATCTGCTATATATTTTTCTCTTAAAGTTACACTTGAATTTTTTAATGTTATATTTTTTAATTGTTCCGCAATATCATCAGGCAAAAATACATAACTTAAGCTTTGTTTTTCACCATTTACGTAAAATGCATTTATTTTTAATTTTTTCTGTAATTTAACATTAATGCTTTGAAAAGCAACATCAATAAATTCTGTACTATCTGATGAAATTATTTCCATCTCTTTGCGACATTTCATATTGTCAACTTTCATTGCATGGCTATCTAAAATATTTCCATTTAAATCTCTTTCATTTATTATTATAATATAATTTTCAGATTTAGCATTATCTGACTCAGCTTCTATATCAAATACAAAAGTATACTTTTGACACTTTTCAGCATTTTCAGTTACCTTTCTTTTAACATAGTTATTCTTCTCTCCAGGTTGAAACAATACAAGTGGTCTGTCAAATGTAAAGCCAATTTCTAAAATCAAAAATCCTAATAATCCAATAAATAACACATATCTAAATTTAATAATTTTTTTAACAAAGACTATATAAATAAATAATAAGAATGCAAATACTATAATAGCAATTCTTGAAAAAGCCCATGCAAAACATACAAAAAATATCAAAGATAATAATGAATATAATATTTTATGATTTTTCCAATTAGATAAACAAATTAATAAATCCACTGCCATTATAATTGCAAAAGCATTTTGATATCCTACAATTGATGGCATCCTCTTATTTAAAGGATCCTTTTCTGTTATTATTATTTTGAAAAAATCTACATAATAGTTAAAAACACTTGCACCAATTCTTTCTGCTATTCCTAATATTGCCAGTACATATCCACCAACTATTACTCCAGCAATTAAATATTTTTTATTTCTCTTATCTTCTCCTAATGACTCTCTTATTAGATAGTAAACATTAAAGAAAGCAATATTTTTAAGTAATAATATCAGAGTCTCAACTAAACTATAATAAGTGGTAAATGTAAGTGGTATAATTGGAGCAATCAAAAAAATTACTACAACCAAATCAATTTTTTTGCATGTATAAAATTTTTTTCCTGTATATACTTTATATATAGTAAGAACAATCCCTAACGCAATTATTGCTAAACTTAAAATCATACAATTAAATTTAATTGGTGCTCCTACTAATAGGAATGAAAAAATAATAGCTATCATTCCTAAAAAATTAAACATCTTCATTGTAAAATATCCCTTATACTTATTTTAGCTTTAAACTTTATTTAAAGTTTCATTAAAAGAATAATTTATATCATTTCTGATTTTATTCATTTGTGAATTGAATGAAAGAAATTCTATTTTTATGTCTGAAATTTTTGAAATTGTTTTTTTATCTATATCTTTAAACGTTGTTTCTAGCTGACGAACAATATATTTATTAAAATGTCTTTCACCACCAAGTAAATTTTTAAACATATATACAATTTTATTTAAAAATACATTGCTTTTTTTATTAAGGTAATCACCTTTAATTGTAAAAATTTCATTAATCGCTTTAATAGTATTTTTTTCACATTCTTTTAATCTATATATGCATTCATCTATTACAACATCATAGTTTAATTTTTTTTGAGTTGTAGCATATACTTTTCTATCAAATTTCTTAGCTAATACTTCATTATTAGATTCAATTGCTTTTAATTCCCCACGTTTACTTGCTATAATATTTGCAACTGCAATTTTTTGGTTGCTTTGAGCTAAAACAATTTCATTTTGAATATAAATATATTCTGCATTATATTGTTCGATAATTTCTTTTAAATGACTTTCATATTCAAGTATTAACTTGTTAATTACATCTTGAGATTTTTTACTATTAGCTTTATACACTTTAGCTTGTCCATATATATAATCTACAAATTGTTGTTTTTTTTCTTCAAAAAGCTCTCTTACTGTATTTTGATATATTGCAGCCCATAATAATAATTTATTATTTTCATTTTCAGACAATTCTTTTATTGTTAAAACAATTTTTTCTTCAAGCTGATTATTTTCCATATCCTCTCCTACCTATCTAAAGCGTCTTTTCCCTTTTTGGCCATTTTTTCAACTCCTTTTGCTGCAACAGCTGTTGGAACTGAAATAACACCTAATACATCTTCTAAAACTTTTTGCGAAGTATTAAATGTACTACTTAACGCATCTAAAGGTGATACATTTTTACCTAACGCTACATTATTAAATAAATAGTTCATTGCTACAAGTGATATTGCTGGGCCAGCAAAAGCTACTGATGCAGCAATAGTACCAGCTTTAGAAAGTATTTTTCTACTATCGGGTGATTTCATTACATTTCCCACAGTTTTAGCTGCAAATTGCGTTGTTGAAAGTGCTGCTTTTCCAGCAAATTTTACACCTTTTAAAGCATACTTTCCTCCTGTTTTAGCAGCGTTTTTAATAGTTCGTTTTGTCTTATTATTCATACTCTTCTCCTATTTATTTATCATTTGAGTAATTAATTCATCTAAATCATTTCTTAATTTATTTTCTTTTTGTTCAACTGTTTCTGCATAGTTTCTCAAATTATCAACATTTTCCTTTTCTAAGTTTACCATTCTGCCATCAATAAATCTCTCGTTCATTGTTACTCCTTCTTCTATTCATTAGGATTAATTGTATTTAATGTTTTTTCATCTGTCTCATTTTCAGACTTTTCTTGTTTATCATCTTTTTCTAAATTAAATTCTTTTTCCGTTTCTTCTGGTTCTTTTAGACCATAAATTTTTGCCACAAATACTAGTTTTCCATCTTCATCTAAGAAAATTTTTGAATTTGAAATTTTAAAATTCGATTTATTTACTGTGTTTGAACGAGCTTGTAAATATTCTAATGCATTATTATTTTGATTATTAGAAGCATATGTTTCACTAAAATAATCAGATACAATATTAAAACAAGTATTTGTAAATTCATCTTTTGGTACTTGTGATTTTTCAATTATCTCATCATTTTCAACATTATCTCCAGTTTGTACATTTATGTTATAAACATAATATTCATCTTTTCCTGTCTTATAAGATATAACAAGTACTAAAGATAATATATCTTCATTTATATGCCATTCATAATTTACACTTTTAAGATCTGTTTTATTTTTTGAAGTATTTTTTTCTGCTTCTTTTAATTTATCTTCTGTTAAATTTACTATTTCTTCATTAATTTTAGGTACATTTTCTGAATTTATCTGAATATTAGGAATCTTTGAAGTTTTTCCGTTTATTTTCGCAGTATAGTAATCATATACTAAGTTTTCATTATTATTTTTAACTTCATTAGAATTATTATCACCTTTTTTCTTACTAAAAATATCATCTAATTTTTCAAATACTGGCGAAACAACATTATTTATTGATTCTGGTAAAATATTCATTCTATGCAATTGATATACGATACCAAAAATAAGAACAATTAATATAATTAAAACTATAAATATTTTTCCGTAATTATGTTTTTTAACTTTTGTTTTTTCATTTTTCTTTTGAAATTTTGGCTTTTGTTCTAATGTTTCATTTTTATTTTCTTCTATAAATTTTGGAATTTCTCTTTCTTCATTTTTTATAAATTCTTCTTTTATTTTTTTTATTTCTTCATCAACTTCAGGATCTACAATTTTATCTTCTTCATCTATTTGTTTAGAATTTTGATTATTCTCTTTTAATTTTTCTTTTAGTTTTTTTTCTTCTTGTTCTCTATTTTTTGCTTCTTTCTTTACTCTCTCACTTAAAGCAACTTCTATATCTACTCCACAATTTCCACAAAATTTAGCGCCTTTTTCCAATTCTTCATTGCATTCTGGACATTTCATTTTTCGCACCTCCATTTTTACAAATTCTATTATATCAAAAAAAGTTTTTTTGTAAAATAATTTGCATAAAAAAACAAGCATTTTTAATACTTGTTTTAAATATTTCTAGTTATCGTTACCATTTTATTAGTATATATTTTATCTATTAATTCATCAGGATAATATGTATCTAGAAATGTATCTATTTTCGTCTTTGCTGGTACATTTAATAATCTATCTTTTTGTCTCATTACTGCTGACCACGATATTAAGATATCGAAACTCATAAATACAGCAAAAATCATGGAAACCGTTATTATACTTTTTGTTAATTCTCTATGAGAAATTTTTTCAAAAAACGGATGAACTATTTCACTATATATTAGTCCTGCTGTTCCCCAATAAAATGCATGTAAAACACTAGTCCTTCCGTTAAAGTTAATTTTTACCCAATCATAATTCCATGAAATTGTTCCAAATAAAACTTCTTGTAAGTATGAGCAAATATACTCAACTGTAGCTCCAAAAAACATGGTGTAAAAAAATATTTTCAAAGGACTTTTTATTTTAGGCACTATCATCTCATATATTACTGCACCTATTCCATAAACTGGAATAAAAGGTCCATATATCAATCCTTGTCTTAATTCAAAATGTCCATCTTTTATTAGGACTAATATATTTTCATATAAAAAACCTATAACACTACCAACTAAAAAAATCCAAAAAAACCTTAAATATCTTTTTAATTTTTTCTTATTCATATTATAAACTTCCTTTTTACAAATCCATATGATTATATCATGTTTACATAAATATTGCAATATTACTCATCTACACAAATATTATACCCTAAATCTTACAAAAATTTCATTTTTGTAATTTTTATTTTTACATTATAGGGAAATTTCCCGAATTTTCCTATAATAGAACAAAAGTGGACATTATTAACATTTTCGCTATTTATAACATTTTAAGTCCGCGTCTTTGTTCTATGCGCCAAATTTTTATTAAAAAAATTTGTGTGCAATTTGGGCGAAGCCTTTATCTTATAGGAAATTCGGAGAAATTTCCTATAAGATAAAAAAGAGTAAGATTTTGAAATACACCTATAGCTTTATATTTTTTACATATCACAGTATATTCCACTCTCACTCTTTTATAATATTATTCTTATTTAATTTTATTGTTTTAATGCTTTTTCAAAGAAACTAGTCTCATAACTATATGTCACATCTGTTATATCTATTATTTTATTTTTATAAAATACAAATTTAACATCATAATCTAAATCATAACCATATGCAGATTTACTTTTAAATTTCATTTTTGCTTTTACAGTCCATATGTTTCCATTTTTTTTATCCTTTTTTGGTTTTTTAATATCACTTATTTTTACTTCATCCATATAATCATATGATTTAGCATAATCTACTAATGCATCTTTTAATTCATCTAAATCATCACTATCTTTTTTTACATCTTTATATTCATCTTTAAAATCTTTAGACTTTTGATCAGCCTCTTGCCAAGCAACAGCTGCTCTTAAATCAACATCATTTTTTATAGCCTCTTTCATTTTTTTCTCTGAACAAAATGCAGAACCAAATTCTTGAACTTTCTTTTTATATCCCATTGGTCCCATATTAGTAACAACAACAATTGCAACTATTGCAATTATAAGTATAAGTAATGCAATACCTCCACCAATTACTAGTTTTTTGTGTTCTTTAATAAAAGATAATATTTTTCCCATTTTTTCTTCCTCACATACAAATTATTTTTATTATTAATATCCAAAAACGGAATTTCCGTCTTCATCTTCTAAATATATAACAATTCCATCATAGAAATACATTGTTAGTGTTTCATCATCACCAAGCCATGACATTGTCATATCTACACTTGTAATTTCTTTAACATCTGTTGCTTCCTGATAATTGAAAACTTTTAGTAATTTAATTTCTGTATCTTCAAAATCTAATGGATTAGACTTTGTTGAATTGCTATCTTCAGTTTCATTTCCAGTTTCATTTGTTTCATTTTCAGTCTTATTTTCATTTTGGTCCTCTGTTTCATTTGTTGTGTTATTCTCAGTTGCATTTGCATTTGATAATTGTTTATCTGCTTCATCTTTTAATTCAAGAATTGCTTTATATCCTTCTGGCAAACTTAAAAAGTTTTCTTCAACCTGTTTTGCTTCAGCAGAAGTAATCGTAGAATATGTATCAATAAATTTTGTATTATCTCCATCTATTTTTTCGTAAGCAGCATATGCAGTTGTATCAAGATATTGTGAAATAAATTCAGTCATTTCATTTTCATCCATATAAGCAGCTACAAATTTTGCTGTTATATCTCTTACATTATCTGGTACATTCTCATCATATTCTGTTTCAACTTTTTCTTCAGTTGCAGTATTGGAAGTATTTTGCTCTTCACCAGAAAATGTTATTCCTGAATTATTTTTTCCTGACTTATCATTTAAATTTTTAATTAGAAAAAAAGCTCCAACAGCAATTACAATAACTACTATAAAAATTATTATTGCAATCATTATTTTTTTGTTTTTCATTTTAAATCGTTCCTTTCTCTATAAAATAGAAAAAAATAGTATATATACTACATTTTATCTATTATCTTTAGTTTTTAATATTATATTTGTTTTTTATAAAAATGTAAATATTTAATAAAAAAATAATGTTTTTTATTTAAATTTTACATTTATTTTTCCTTAAAAGCTAGCATTTTTTACGTTTTTGTGTTATAATAAATATGTGGTGATTTTAAAAAAAGTCACTTAAAAATTGTTTATATAAAAAGGAGGAAATATCAATGTTCAACTTTTCTAAAGAAGAAAAATTCAATTTTGATATTGCCAATTTAAAACAAGATTTTGCTATAGAAAATATTAATATTCAGGATTCAGATATAGAAATTATAAAAAGATATTCAAATAATGAAATTACAATGAATGAAATGATAGATATTATTAAATATGACACTTTAAATAATATTTAATCTGAAGGGATTATATATGGATAATCTTTATAGTTCAAGAAATTCAATTTACTGTTACCCTAATAGTAACGTTTTAATCAATAAATTAAATATTCATGATAATGCAAAACTTTCTAAACTAGAAAAAAAATTAGTTCTCGCCAAATCATTTGTTTTAAGGCAAAAGTCAGAAACTCCAACTTTCGATAAAAATCATTTAATAGATATTCATAAATTTTTATTTGAAGATTTATATCCTTTTGCTGGTAAATTTAGAACAGAAAATATTGCAAAAGATAATTTTACTTT
>CANQAH010000052.1 GCA_947588885.1 uncultured Clostridia bacterium | reverse complement strand
TATTTAATTTCATTGCAAAGTCCGCGTTAATTGTTCGCCGCCAAAATTTCTTTAGAAATTTTGTGTGGATTTGTGGCAAAGCCTTTATCTTATAGGAAATTCGGAGAATTTTCCTATAAGATAAAAAAATCGAACTAAAAAGTTCGATTCAATAAAATTTGGAGCAGGTAGCGGGAATCGAACCCGCATAGCCAGCTTGGAAGGCTGGAATTCTACCATTGAACTACACCTGCGTGTATATGACAATATTTAAATTTTAATGAAAATTTTATAATTAAAATGGAGCAGGTAGCGGGAATCGAACCCGCATAGCCAGCTTGGAAGGCTGGAATTCTACCATTGAACTACACCTGCATGTCCCTGACAAGTATAAATTATAAATGATGATTTTACATTTGTCAATAGAATTTTGAAAAAACTAGCTTACAAATTTCTTTACTTTTCGCGGTTTGTAAGATAAAATATACATAGTTTAAAATAGAGGATTTTAAAAATGATGAAATATATATCTAATTCAGAAATTGAAACTAAGAAAATTGCAAAAGAATTTGCTAAGGAATTAAATGTAGGAGATGTAATTGTATTAACAGGGAATTTGGGCTCAGGAAAAACAAAATTTACAGAAGGCGTGTTAGAATATTTTGGATTACAAAATGAAATTTCTAGTCCTACATTCACTATAGTAAATGAGTACAAGAAGGATGGTGTAAATATTTATCATTTTGATGTTTATAGATTGTCTGATGAAGATGAGTTTTATGCTATTGGTGGAGAAGAATATTTTGATAAAGGAATTTGTTTGATAGAATGGGGAGAAATTATAAAAAATGTTCTTCCTAAAAAGCACATTCAAGTTACTTTTGAAAGAAATCTTGATGAAGAAAATAAAAGACTAATTTATATTGAAAGGAAATAGTTATGAAAATATTAGTTGCAGACACTTCAAGCTCTGTTTGTGGAGTAGGTTTATTTGAAAATGATAAATTAATTGCCGAAAATGTACTTGATAATGGTAGAACTCATTCTGAAAATTTTATGCCATTAGTTGAAAAAACTTTAAAAGAATCAAATGTAAAATTAAACAATGTAGACTATATTGCGGTTTCAGTTGGACCTGGCTCATTTACTGGTATTAGAATTGGTATTGCTAGTTGTAAAGCAATTGCTGAAGTAGAAAATATTAAATTGATTCCAGTAACATCATTAGAAATTTTAGCAGGAAATGAAAAAGGAAAATCAGAAATAATTTGTTCAATTATCGATGCAAAAAATGATCAAGTATATTGTGGAATATTTGATAATGACATAAATTTAAAAGAAGAATATATTGCTGATGATATTTTTGCTGTATTAGAAAGATTAAAAAAATATAATGATATAACTTTTATTGGTAATGGTGCTGTAATCCATAAGGAGAAGATTTTGGAACAATTAAAAAATAAAAAGTTATATTTTTCAGAAAATAATACACAAAACGTTAAAAGTTTGGGGATAATTGCAAGCAAAAAATTAGATAAAAGTGAATTGTGCTCAGCAGATGAAATAGTTCCATTATATTTAAGAAAGTCACAAGCTGAAAGGATGAAAAATGGATTCACAAATAACTAAAATGAATGAAGGTAATTTAGAATTTTTAGTTCAAAATTTAAAAGAGTTTGACGAATTTTGGAATGAAAAAATATTAAGGGAAGAATTTCTTAATGAAAATTCTTCTTATTTTGTAATCTCTAAAAATGAAAATATTCTTGGATTTGCTGGATTATGGTTTAATATTGATGAAGCTCATATAATGAACATTGCTGTGAAAAAAGAAGAAAGAAGAAAGCATTTAGGAACAGAACTATTAAAATATCTTATAAATGTTGCACAAAATGAAAATAAGAAATGTATTACTTTGGAAGTAAATGAACAAAATATTTCTGCAATTGAATTGTATAAAAAATTTGAATTTAAAGAGATGGGAAGAAGAAAAAAGTATTATTCTAATCAATTTGATGCTATTATTATGACAAAAAATTTTAGATAGAAATTTGTAAAAAGGAAAGAATAATTTTAATAATTTATTGCATAAAAAATTACTATGATATAAAATCAGTCTAGAATATTATGGAGGAATTTTTACTAATGAAAAATGTAAATGAGTTAAGTTACAGAGATTTAAAAGACGTTTGTAATCCTAATATGTTTAAATTTGAAAATATCAAAGAAATTATAGATACAACAGATTTGGTTTACGGACAAGATAGAGGAATTAAAGCACTAGAATTTGGAGTAAATGTTGATCTTAAAGGATATAATTTATATTTAGAAGGTCCATCTGGAGTTGGAAAAACGATGTATACTAAAAAGTTTTTACAATCCAAGGCTGAAAAAGAAAAAGTTCCAAATGATTGGTGCTATATTTATAATTTCAACGATCCAAATGAACCAATAGCAGTTTCTTTCCCAGCAGGTCAGGGAATAGTATTCAAAGAAACAATGGATAATTTCATAAAAAATATTAGAAAAGATATAAAGAAAACTTTTAATAATGATGAGTTTGAAAAAGAAAAAAAGATTATAAAACAAGAGTATGAAGAAAAAAAAGATGCTATTATTGCAAAATTAAATGAAAAAACTTTAAAAGAAGGTTTTCAAGTTAAATCTGCACAAAATGGTATGTACATGATGCCTGTTTATGAAGGAAAACCAATAGAAGAATCAGAATATGATAAACTTCCACTTGAGGTAAAAAGTGAATTTGAAGAAAAATCTCAAATAGTTCAAGACATGATTTTTGATGCTTTATCAGAATTGAAATTAATAGAAAGTAAATCTGATAAAAAAATTGAAGAATGGCAATCAAATATTGCATTATTAACTGTCAATATTCATATTAATAATGTTAAGTCAAATTATAAGAAAAATAAAAAAATTAATATGTTTTTAGATAATATAAAAAAAGATATTTTAAAAAATATTAATTTTTTCATGAATGAAGAAGAAAATAATGAACAAAAACAAAATCTAATGCAAATGAAAATGCAAAATTCAGAACCATGGCTAAACTATAGAGTTAACTTATTTGTTGATAATAGTAAATTAGAAGGTGCTCCTGTAATAATGGATTCTAATTATTCTTTCCAAAATATTTTTGGAAAGTTAGAATATGAAAATCAATTTGGTACATTGAAAACTGATTTTACGATGCTAAAACCTGGATTGATGCAAAAGGCAAATGGAGGATATATTATTTTTCAAGCTAAAGACTTACTTACAAATCCGCAATGCTATGAAACCTTAAAGAAAGTTTTGTCAGTAAAAGAAATTAGTATTGAAAATAGTTTAGAACAAAGGACATCAATGATGTTAATTTCATTAAAACCAGAACCAATACCATTAGACTTAAAAGTTTTGCTAATTGGAGATTCTGATATATATCATACTCTTTTATCAATTGATGATGATTTTAGAAAATTATTTAAAATAAAAGTGGAATTTGAGGAAGATGCTCCGAAAACTGAAGAAAACATTAATAAATTAGTTAAATTTGTTAAAAGCTATTGTGAACAAGAAGAACTTTTAAATATTGATAGAGAAGCAATTGCAAAGATTGTTGAATATGCTTCTAAACTTTCTGGAGATAAAGAAAAACTTTCAACACAGTTTAGTGAAATTGGCCAAATTGTTGGTGAAGCATCTACTTGGGCTAAACTTGATAAAAATAAGATTGTAACAAAAGAATATGTTCAAAAAGCATTTGATGAGCGTATTGAAAGAATAAAAAAATATGATACTAAATATCTTCAAATGATAAAAGAGGGAGCATTACTAATTAATACATCTGGATATAAAGTTGGTCAAATAAATGGATTAACAGTTATAACAATTGGTGATTATTCTTTTGGAAAACCTTCAAAAATTACAGCTAATACTTATATGGGAAAAGAAGGCGTTATAAATATTGAAAGAGAAGTACAAATGTCAGGTTCTACTCATTCAAAGGGTGTAATGATTTTGACTGGATATTTGGGTGAAATGTTTGCACAAGATAAACCACTTTCACTTACAGCAAGTATTTGCTTTGAACAGTTATATGGTGGAGTTGATGGAGATAGTGCTTCAAGTACAGAAGCATATGCGATTTTATCAAGTTTATCAGGTATTCCTATAAACCAATCTATTGCTGTTACGGGCTCAGTAAATCAAAAAGGAGAAATTCAACCAATTGGTGGAGTTAATGAAAAAATAGAAGGATTTTTCCAAATTTGTAAAATGAGAGGCTTAACAGGTGCTCACGGAGTTATCATTCCAAGACAAAATGTGAGAAATCTTCATTTAAATGATGAAGTTATAAATGCTGTTAAAGAAGAAAAATTTCACATATATGCTATAGATACATTAGAAGAAGGAATTGAGATTTTAACGGGTGTTCCTGCTGGAAGAAAGGATAGGTTAGGCAATTTCCCAGCTGGTACAGTAAATTATTTAGCAAATGAAAAGCTCATAAAATATTCAGAACTTGCAGAAAAAAGTAAAAATATGTAGATGAAAAATTGTTGAAAAAAGATGTAACATTGCTATATAGTAGTGTTACATCTTTATTAGTTAGTAGTGGTATTGTGAAAGGAGTGATTTTATGCAAAGTGAAAATGAAATGCTAAACAGAATTTCAAATATCGAAAATATTATAGATGAAATGTATACTGAGATTATGAAGATTAGAAAAATATGTGAAGATAGAAATTTGGAGGGTATACATATAATGACGAGAATTGAAAATATTAGTGATTTTGTAAAAAATAAATATAATACAAGTATTTAATAAAAATTTTTTTAAATAATAGTCAAGCAAAATAATATGTGATATATTAGTCACATAAAAATTGAATCGATTTATTGAAGGTAACTTTAATGAAGGAGTGTGATTTTATTGAAAATAACAGAAGAAGATATACTAAATTTAAAAAAGACTGCAAAGGAAATACGAAAAAGTATTATTGAAGAAGTGTATTCTGGCCAATCTGGACATCCAGGAGGAGCTTTATCTTGTACGGACATTTTAACAGTTTTGTATTTTAATCAGATGAACATAGATCCTGAAAAAAGAGATGATCCAGATAGAGATAGGTTTGTTCTATCTAAGGGACATGCATCAGCAGCATTGTATGCGACATTAGCTGAAAGAGGATATTTTCCTAAGGAAGAATTAAAAAATTTTAGAAAGTTAGGATCAATCTTACAAGGACATCCAGATATGAAACACATTCCTGGAGTAGATATGAGTTCTGGGTCTTTAGGACAAGGGTTATCTGTATCAAATGGTATGGCTTTATCTTCAAAAATGGATGGAAGAGGTTTTAGAGTTTATTGTTTAGTTGGAGATGGAGAAATTGAGGAAGGTCAATTTTGGGAAGCTGCAATGTCTGCAAGCCATTATAAATTAGATAATTTATGTGTTATTGTTGACAATAATAAATTACAAATAGATGGTGCAGTAAATGAAGTTATGAGTATTTATCCATTAAAAGAAAAATTACAAAGTTTTGGATTTGAAGTTTTTGAAGTTGATGGAAACAATATAGATGAATTAATTACAGTTTTACAAAAAGCTAAAACTGTAAAAGGAAAACCTTCTGCTATTATTGCAAATACAATAAAAGGGAAAGGTGTAAAATATATGGAAAATCAAGTTGGATGGCATGGAAAAGCTCCAAATGAAGAACAATATAATGAAGCAATGAAAGAACTTGATTAAAGGGAGGAAGTATGAAAGAAGATAAAATACCAACTCGTCAAAGTTATGGAGAATCATTAGTGGTTTTAGGAAAATCAAATAAAGATGTTGTAGTGTTAGATGCAGATTTAGCAGGTGCTACAAAAAGTGAATTATTTAAAAATGAATTTCCAGAGAGATTTTTGGATATGGGAATTGCAGAACAAGATATGATTGGAACTGCAGCAGGAATGGCAACATGTGGAAAAATACCATATGCTAGTACATTTGCAGTTTTTGCAGCAGGAAGAGCATATGATCAAATTAGAAACAGTGTATGTTATCCTAATTTAAATGTAAAAATATGTGGAAGCCATGCAGGAGTTACTGTCGGCGAAGATGGAGCAACACATCAAATGTTAGAAGACATAAATATGATGAAAGCACTTCCTAATATGAAAGTTTTTTGTCCTTCTGATGATACTCAAACAAGATGGCTTGTGAATGAAGTAAGTAAAGTAGATGGACCATGTTATATAAGAACAGCAAGACTTGCATCTCCAATTATTTATGATGAGAATGAAAAATTTGAAATAGGTAAAGCTATTCAAATTGGAGATGGTGAAGATGGAACAATATTTGCAACAGGTATATGTGTTTCTGAAGCAATAAAAGCTCAAGAAGAACTTAAAGAAAAAGGAATTAATGTAAGAGTTATTGATATGTTTTCATTAAAGCCTGCTGATAAAGATATGATATTAAAGTGTGCAACTGAAACTAAAAAACTTGTGTCAGTTGAAGATCATAGTATAATAGGAGGACTTGGAAGTATAATAGCTGATGTGCTTACTGAAAATCAACCTACAAAATTAGTTAAATTAGGGGTAAAAGATAGATTTGGAGAATCTGGTAAAGGTAAAGAATTACTTGAAAAATTTGAGATAGATAGTAAAGCAATAGTTAAGGAGTTTACTAATGATTGATATAATTAGGGCACAAAAAGAATTTAAAAAATATGTATCACAATTCAAATCAATAGACAAAAAAGTTGATATAAAAATTAAACATACATATGGTGTTGTTAGAGCAGCTGAATATATTGCAAAGAATTTAAAATTATCTGATGAAGATATAGAACTTGCAAAGTTAATAGGACTTTTACATGATATTGGAAGATTTGAACAAGCTGTAAAATATGATAATTTTGATGATTCTGCTTTTATGGATCATGCAGTTTTTGGAGTGGAATTATTATTTAATCAAGGAATGATTAGAAAATTTGTAGATGATAATTCCTATGATGAGATAATAAAAAAAGCAATAGCAAATCATAATAAATTGGAAATTGAAAAAGGACTGAATGAAAGAGAATTATTACATGCGAAAATTATAAGAGATGCAGATAAAACAGATAATTTTGAAGTTAAACAATATCAAGATTTTTATTCATTGTTTAGAGCTTCAGAAGAAGATGTTGGAAAAGAAAAAATTTCTGATGATGTTTGGAACGAATTTTTACAAGAAAAAACAATAAATTCAACTCATAGAAAAACGTGTATAGACCATTGGTTATCATATATTGCATGGGTTTATGATTATAATTTTACACCAGGATTAATTTATTTAAAAAATAATGATTGCATTAATAAGGTTATAAATAGACTAAGTTATAAAAATGACGATACTAAAGAAAAGATGGAATTTGCAAGAAGGAGAGTCAGTGATTATATTACTAAAAGAATTAATGAGGTAATTTGATATGAAACAAAAAGAAATAATAGAACAGATTGAAAAATCACAGTTTTATATAGAAAAGAAGAAAATATCAGAAGCATCAGAAATACTTGATGAACTTTTAAAAAACATTGAACCAATTGAAATTGATAAACATGGAAAGATTATGGATTTCAATACACAGCTTGAATTTGTTATTTATTGTAATATGGAAAAACATAATAAAGTTTCTTGGAATAGAAATTACCTTTCAGAAATTTATCATTTAAAAGGTGTTATAGAATTTGAAAATAAAAATTTTAAAGAGGTTCTTTCATGGGGCGAAAAATCATTAAGGTGGAATCCTGCTAATTATATAACGTATTCAGAAATTTTAGAAGCTTGTATCAGATTAAAAGATTATCAAAAATTTGATATGTATTTTGAAAAGGCATTGAAAATTACAGCTAGCCCAATTTATTTAGCTCAATTGTATAAAAAATTAGGATTTGTATATATTGATAAAGGACAGGATGAGATGGCATATAATTTGTTATTATATAGCAAATTATTTTTTCCAAGAATGGAAGCGGATAAAGAAATAGCATATTTAGAGAAAAAAATAGGAACAAAATTAAAATTTTTTCCGGATTTGGGTGTAATAAAATATATACAAGAAAAAGGTCTTGAATATAAATGTCCAGATTATATACCAGAATCATTGATGTCTCTTATAAAGTTTATGACTAGAATTTTGGAAGAAAAAAAATATCAAACAAAAGAAACTTATTTGACGGTAATAGATTATTGCCATAGTTTATATTTTCATAAACCTACTGAAAATTTGCATAATGTAATGTTTGCATTTCAAAAAGAATATGAGGAAAAATTTCCAATAAAAAAGGAGGTAAACTAATGGGATTATTTGTAACTAAGGAAGATGATACAAATGGCAAAGTTATTAAAACAGGTGATAATGTAATAATTAAAAAAACTCAAGAAAAAGGTTTTGTTATAGCAATTTTAGATGATGAATATATGGTTAGTTGTAATGGTAATGTTGAAAATTTTTATAAAGATGAAATTGAATGGACAGATATTTAAAAAATGAAATAGAAAAATTAAGAAAAAGCAAGTAATTTCGAGAAATTATTTGCTTTTTCTCATTATTTTGTGTTGCATTTAAATTTTATTATTGATATGATAGCTATGTATATATATCATGAAAACTAATCGAAAATTAAGGAGATAAAATGATTGAGTTTAAAAACGTGAGTAAAGTATATGATACAGGTACAGAAGCTGTTCATAATGCTAACTTTAAAATAGATAAAGGCGAATTTGTTTTTCTTGTAGGTGCTTCAGGTTCAGGAAAATCAACATTAATAAAACTTATATTAAAAGAAGAAGAACCAACAAGAGGAAATATAATAATAAATGGAAAAGATACTACATTTTTAAAACCTAAAAAAGTTCCATTCTTACGTAGAAGTATGGGAGTAGTTTTTCAGGATTTCAGATTATTACCGGATAAAACGGTTTATGATAATGTAGCTTTTGCTATGTATATTGTTAAAGCTACGCCAAGACATATTAGAAGACAAGTTCCAATGGTCTTGTCTTTAGTTGGTTTGAGTGCTAAAGCAAAGATGTACCCAAATGAATTATCTGGAGGTGAACAACAAAGAGTAGCATTAGCGAGGGCTCTAGTAAATAATCCATCTATGATAATAGCAGATGAGCCTACTGGAAATTTGGATCCTGATACTGCATGGGAAATTATGAATTTGTTAAACGATATTAATTTAAGAGGAACCACTGTTGTTATGGCGACACATGCTAAAAATATTGTTGATGCAATGAATAAAAGAGTTATCAGTATCAAACAAGGCAACATTGTTAGAGATCAAAAAGGTGGATATGAAGAATTTTAAAATAGGGTAAAGGGTGAAAATAAGTGAGATATAATATATTAACTTATCACATTGGTGAAGGATTTAGAAATATATTTAAAAATAAAAAATCGACAGCAGCTTCTTTATGTATAATGATTGCAACAATGTTAATGTTTGGAATTTTCTTTATAATTGGAGAAAATGTAAATAACATTATGGCAAATATAGAAAAAGATCAAGGAATGCAAGTTTTTATTATTAAAGATGCTGATGAATCTGAAGTACAAGAAGTTAGAGATATAATTAGTACAATAGACGGTGTAGCAGAAGCAAAAATTTATACTAAGCAAGAAGCTTTGGATGAATTGATGGTAAAATGGAAAGATAATAGAGATTTATTAGAGGGATATATGGGAGAAGAAAATATTTTCCCTGATTCTGTAATTGTAAAACTTACTGACTTAGAGAAAAGTGCAGATGTTCAGAATCAAATAAATCAAATAACTATAAATGGTAGATCTTATATTGATGAAATCAGAAGTAGTGACAAAACGATTAATGCATTGATAAATATTGCAAATGGAATAAAATTAGTTACAGGTGTTTTATTAATATTATTAATTGCTATTTCAGTATTTATAATATCAAATACAATTAAGTTAACTGTCCATTCAAGAAGAAAAGAAATTTCAATTATGAAATATGTAGGGGCAACAAATTCTTTTATAAGATGGCCTTTTATTGTAGAAGGTGTTTTAATAGGAGTAATAGCAGCATTATTGACAATGCTAATTATTTATGGAGGATATTCAGTAGTTATTCAAAAGATTGCAGAATCTCTTGCTACTATAAAAATAAGTGTTGCAATATTGTCATTTAAGCAAATATATAAATTAATGTTACTTGTTTACTTAGCATTAGGAATTGGAATAGGTGCAATTGGCAGTTCAATTTCTATGAAGAAATACCTACAAGTATAATAAAAAAATAAAAAGGTTAATATAAATGTAGAAGTTTAAATACTTTATAATATGAATGAGGGGCATAATGAATGAAAAATAAGGTTATTAGAGTTTTAATAATTTTAGTTTGCATGTGCAGTGTCTTATTACTATTACCTAAGAAATCATTTTCTGATTATGTTTCTGATCTTAGAGAACAGCAAGCAAA
>CANQAH010000051.1 GCA_947588885.1 uncultured Clostridia bacterium | reverse complement strand
ATTATTATAGATTATGATAAATTAGAAGCCTATGAATTAGGAAAAAATATTTAAGAAAGAGGTAATTTATTATGAGTAAAATATTAGTAACTTATTTTTCAGCAAGTGGTGTGACAAGAAGTGTTGCACAGAATATAGCAAACTGTATAGGAGCAGATTTATTTGAAATTAAAGCAAAAGTACCATATACATCAGCTGATCTAAATTGGACAAATAAACAAAGTAGATCAACTATAGAAATGAATGATAAATCATCAAGACCAGAAATTGAGCAAACAGAATGTAACTTAGATGAATATGACACTATTTTAATAGGATTTCCAGTATGGTGGTATACCGCTCCTACAATAATAAATACATTCATTGAAAGTTTAGATTTATCAGATAAAACTCTAATTCCTTTCTGTACATCAGGAGGAACTGGAATAAGTGGATGTGAAAGAGATTTAAGAAATGAATATCCTGAATATAATTGGAAAGAAGGAAAAAGATTAACAGGACACGAATCAAAAGAAGATATTGAAAATTGGATTGGAGGTCAAAATGAAAACTAGAAATATTATAATTTTAATAATTGCAGTTATCGTAATTATTGCAGGTGTAGGTGTTTGGATAATAAGTTCTAATAAATCTAATGAATCTAATGATACTAATAATACAAACACAAATGAAAATGTAACTAATAATGAAGAAATAGAAAATACAACTAATGAAGATAATACAGCAAATAAAGAAACTACTGATAATAAGAAAATAGCAGTCATTTATTTTTCTGCAACAGGAACTACAGAAAAAGTTGCAGGATATATAAAAAATGCAACTGATGGAGATTTAATTGAAATTGAGCCAAAAGAAAAATATACTGACAATGATTTAAACTATAGCAATGGAGAGACTAGAGCAACAAAGGAGCAGAATGATCCTTCAGCTAGACCAGAAATATCAAATGATATAGATACAGACTCTTATGATGTAATATTTTTAGGTTATCCAATTTGGTGGGGAACTTCACCAAAAATAATTTTAACATTTTTAGATAATCATAATTTAGATGGTAAAACAGTTATTCCATTCTGTACATCAGGAAGTTCTGGAATAGACTCAAGTGTTAATTACTTTAAAAACAATTATAAAAATATTAATTGGCTGGAAGGAAAAAGACTTACTACATCAGAAAGTGAAGTTACAGACTGGGTTAATAGCTTAAATTATTAAGGATCAAATGGAGAGTTAAAAATGGAATTTGAAAAAGTTATTAGAGAAAGATTTTCTGTTAGAAAATTTAAAAATGATAATATTCAAGATGATCAAATTAATAAAATACTTGAAGCTGGAAATTTGGCTCCAACAGCCAAAAATAATCAACCACAAAAAATATATGTAGTTAAATCTAAAGAAGGATTAGAGAAAATAGATATGGCAAGTCCATGTAGGTATAATGCACCAGTTTGCTTAATTGTGGCAAGTGATAAAAATATTGCATGGTCAAAAGGCGATTATTCAACTTATGAAATGGATGCTTGTATTGTAGCAACACATATGATGTTAGAAGCAACAAATATAGGACTTGATAATATATGGATAGAAATGTTTGATAAAGAGATTTTAAAACAAGAATTTAATTTACAAGAAAATATTGAACCAATATGTCTTATTCCACTAGGATATAAGACTGATGATTGTAAGCCTTCACCAATGCACAATGCTAGAAAAGACTTATCAGAAATTGTTGAATATAAATAATAAGAAAGGAATTGATTTAAAATGGAACAAACAAATAAAAATGAAGAAATTCATGGAGGAGCATTTGGAATTGGAGAACCAAATGTAAATTATGCAAAATTTTTTATAGGAAATTCATATTTAAAACCACTTGCTAAAACTGAAAATGGAATAGGATTTGCAAATGTAACTTTTGAACCAGGATGTAGAAACAATTGGCATATTCATAAAGCAGAAAAAGGTGGAGGACAAGTTTTAATTTGTGTTGAAGGAGAAGGTTGGTATCAAGAAGAAGGAAAGGCAGCACAAAGTCTAACAGAAGGAGATATTGTTGTAATTCCTGCTAACGTTAAACATTGGCATGGAGCAAAAGCAAATTCATGGTTTAGTCATATTGCAGTAGAAATACCTGGAGAAAACACATCAAACGAATGGCTTGAACCTGTTACAGATGATGAATATAACCAGTTATAATAAGGTGATAATATGAAAAAAGTTATAATAATACTTTTAATTATTTTGTTAATTGGAGCTATAAGTATTATAGTAAATAAAAAAAGCAACTCTAATAATGAAACAAATCTTGCTTATGAAAGTAATGAAATTGCAGATGAAAATAATAATGACAATATTATTATAAATGAAAATACTAATAGTTTTGTCTGGGAAGTTGCAAATCCATTAGATGTTAATGTAAACAGTAGAGTATTAGATAACTTTAATAATTCAATTGCTGATACAGAAATAACATCTAGTATTATTGTAAAAGATGGCAAAATAATAAATGAGTATTATAAAGATGGATATAATGAAGAAAGTATATTCCCTATACATTCCTGTTCAAAGAGCATTACAAGTAGTTTAATAGGAATTGCTATTGATAAAGGATATATAGAAAGTGTAGATGTTCCTGTTGCTAATTATATACCAGAAATACAAAACAAAGATATTACTATAAGACATTTACTCACTAATACATCAGGAATAGAATCTGTTGAAGACGAATGGTATGAGTGGAGGGCATCAGAAAATTGGATCCAATATATTTTAAGTAAATCTATGGTTTCTAAGCCAGGTAGCACTTTCAGTTACTCTACTGGGAATACACATTTATTATCAGCAATTATGCAAAAAGCTACTGGAAAAACACTTTACGAATTTGGAAAAGAAAATGTATTTGATAAAGTTGATATGAAAAGTATAAAGTGTGAAGAAGATGGGCAGGGAATAACAGACGGTGGAAATGGATATACTTTAACTGCTCGAGATATGGCTAGATTTGGTTTACTTTATTCCCAAAATGGATTATGGCAAAATAATCAAATAGTACCACAAAATTGGATACAAGATTCTACATCATTACAATTTAAAAGAAGTACAGGAACAGCAGATTATGGTTATCAATGGTGGGTAAGAACATTTGGAGAAAATAAATATGATGCTTATTTTGCTCAAGGTTTTGGATGTCAATTTATATTTGTTGTACCAGAAATAAATTTAGTTGTTACTTTTACAAGTAATTATAACAATGATAGTAATTCAAGTATGTATTGGCAATATATGAATAATATTGTAAATGCATGTAATTAACAAAAATAGAAATACAGCAAAAGCTTTTATGAGCTTTTGTTTTTTTATCTAATAGGAAAAATTGACGCGGACTTTAAAAGATTTTAAGTAGTAAAAATATTAATAATGTCCGCTTCTGTTATAGTTAATATTTGAAAAATATTATTTTTAAATTACAATTTTGTAAACTTTATTATTTCAATCTTTTTTATGATATTATAAATTATATAAAAATATTCAAAAAAATTTATATAGTATGAAATATAAAATGTCTGTTATTGTTATACAATAGGAAAATGCTACGCATTTCCTATTATAGAAAGGCTTTGTCCAAATTGGTATCATATATGGAGTAAATTTTATGGAAGAAACTAAAAAAAAGATATTTGAGATGTTGGGAATAACTAGTGTTGATATAAAATTAATAAATTCACGTACACCTTTTATGAAAAAATACAGTAAATTAAATAATTTAATTGAAATGATAAATATAATTCATGAAGAAACAGATAAAGATAAACTTAATGAAATGTTAAAGGAATTTCAAGAACTTGATAAAGAACATAAACTAGATGATATAAGAAATATTGACATAAAGGCGGCAGTAAACGACGAAATTGCACAGGAATATAATATGACTGCAACAAAATATGCTAATTTGTCTGATGATGAATTATCTAAAATAGAAGGAGTAGAAACATTTAATCATGAAGGAAAAAGGTTTATTGCTTTAAATGGAGCACCATTTAGATTTTTAGGAAGAAGTATATATCATAACCACAAAGGTCCAACGCAACCTTATTTTACAATTGTTAATTCTTCTTTACTAAGCAATATCCGCCCTAATAATTGGGGAAGTTTTTCAACAGAATTTGATATATATAATGATACATCAGCAAGTAATTATATGTCTTTTGGTGCATCAGATGCTATTGAAAGGGTTCACAATAATTTAGTAACTCCAGAAATGTTACAAGTTGCTGTAGAGTCTGGGACTTATGGAAGCGGATATCATACAACTATAAAATTTTATGGAAATTTATCAGCTTCTTCAAGTCTTGTTACATTAGATGTAGCCTCTGATTACGAATATATGAGTCATAATACAGAATGGATGCCTTACGATAATATATATGTACTAAATGAAGATATTTATAGGCAACAAGCAGAAAAAATAAATGGAAATTTTGATGAAATTATTCAAGAAAATTTTCAAAAGCAATTTTCAGAAACAGCAGATCCTGAAATATTATATGCATTATTAAATTCTTCAAATGGTTATTATGATCAAGTATTTCAGATAAGTTCTCATATACCTTCTGAAAAAAAAGAAAAAATTAAAGAATGGATACAAGGTATAAATTTTGAAAATTGCAATGATGCAGAAAATTTAAGATATATAATTTCCTTTATGGAAACATTAAATGATTTAAACTCTATTCATGAAGTTTTTTATGGAATTAAAGAAAAATGTACTGAAAGACTACAGCAAATTGCTAAAACACGTCATATTTCTATAAGGGATAAAGTTGAAGAAACGAGAGAAGAGTTAAATTCTGAGAAGTCTTATAGGCCTCAAGATGTAATGATTGATTTTATAAATCACGATATTCAAAGAGAAAAAAGATTCGGCTTTTTTTTAACATCGGAAAGTGTAAAAGATAATATTTTGCAATCAGAAGAAATAACTCAAGAAAGAAGAGAATCACAAGCTAACAAAATAGCACAATATGCTGAAAATATAAAATCTAGACAGTCAAAATTTAATCAACTATTTGAAACATTAGGCTTAAAAGGACATAATGATGATATGTCAGAAACAGCATATAAGTTGACTAAAATGTCACAAATTGTACTTGATGGAAAAAAAGGTTTCAGAGAATTATCAGACAATATTGTAAGTAAGTTTATAGATAATCCTATATTCGAAGAATCTATAAAAGAATGGAAAGAATCACAAAAGGCAAGCTTTGATATTGCTATGCAAGAAAGAATACAGGGATTGATACAGAATGCTGAAGAACGAAGATTAAATAAACAGATATTTTCTGTTTCATCACAAAAAATAGGATTTTTAGGAAGATTATTTGGTAAAAAAGATTATTATAATGCAGTTATACAACATTTAAAGATAAAAAAATCCAAAATTGTCGAAGAAAGCCAAGATAAAAAAAGTATAGATGACTTATTAAAATATGTAAAGAAAAAAGGTATGACTAAACAAATATCTAGCTTCTTAAAAAAATATTATGACAGTGCAATAATAAGTGAAAGTCAGAAAAAAGAAATAGAAGATGCTTTATCTGATCCGAAAGAACCAAAAACTGATTTTTTAGTACCAAAGTATCATTTATGGGAATATAAGGATAGAGCCAAAGCAATTAAAAAAATGAATAATAATATAATGCCACAAGAAGAATCAGAATACCAATATCGTAAATCAGGCTTATCAAGAAATAATAGTAACGATACGTTAAGAGCATATGTAAGTACTGTATGGATAAATACTACAGACAATATACGCAGTGATGATAACAAAAAATTTGAAGGTGCTATTTATTTATAAAGAATATAATCATACTAAAATTAATTTGCAATTAACCTATTTAAAACGGAGAAAAACAATGAGTGCAAACAAAAGTATAGATAATATAATTGACCAGATAAAAAACAAAAATCAAGAAGCAGGCAGAAGATTAACCTTAGAAGAATTAATGAGTTTAGAAGGACCTGAAAGAATTGACAGAGTAGAAACTAATAATTTAATAGAACAATTTTTATTAGTGCATGCTACAGATTATCAGCCTGAAGATGATAAAATAAAAACAGTAGTTGAAAAAAATATACGTTCACAAATGAACCATTTTGGAATAGATATAGAAATTCCTCTAGTAAGAGATACAACACATTTTACAGTAAATGGAAGAGTGACGAGTCATGGTGAGGGAAATTGGGATAAGAGAAAATATGCAGTATTAACTCCATTAAAAGATTTTTTAGTTGACAATGGTGAAAATTTACGGTAGTGTACGTGCAGAAGATTTTTTTATAAGAGGTTCAGCAATATTAAATAAAAATACTTTTATATTGTGTCCAGATAAAGAAGCAGAAGAAATTGCAGCAAAAAATCCAAAATGTAATATAATACCGTATAAAGCGGACAATGTAATGGAATATGTAAATAGCTTTATAGGTTATTTAGGATATATAGACAAAACAATAGAAGCACATGGAATAAAGGATGATTTTACATATGTGTTTCAGAATAAAATATATAGTGCATTGGAAAATGAAGGAATAGATGTAACAGGATTAAAAGATCCCCATAGTAATACATATGAAATCTTTTGCGAAAATAATTTTTTATATATAGAAATGGCAAAAGCATCATATGAAAAAATAAAACAACAAAATCTTCCAATAGATAGACTTAAACTATCACTATCACAAACGCCTCCTTATCATGATGCAAAGAAAAACGCATTAGATAAAAAAATCGATTTTAATGAAACTAAAAAAAGATTACAACATGAACTGGTACCTTTTGGAATGAGTGAATTACAATTAATTCATAGAAATTCAGGACTTAATACTAAAAGCACTAGTTTACGTGCACAAGAAAACTTTAAAATAGAGAATTTTTTAGGAAATGATATATCAAAGCATTATGAAGAAGATATGGTAATTACAAATATAAAAAGGATAAAGCTGATTATTGCGAAAATGCAAGCAAATAATTTGGAAAATGATCAGAATGCCATTAATATTTTGAAGTATGCAGTGTCTCACTTGTGTGAAGACTTAGGAGACAAAGGAAAATTTTATAAAGAAGGAATAGAAGAAGACGGAAAAAATTGGGAAGATCATGTTCAAAAATTAAATAAGTTGCTAATGCCATTAGGATTAAGCGTTCTTGATTTTAGAGAGCAGGATTTGTCAGAAAAAAATATATTAAAAACCATGCAAGAATTTTTTACAATTCAAGATATAATGGAACGAAATGGAATAAAAGAAAATTATGAAAATAAAGATATATTATTAATAAATATAAATAGAAAAAAACAACTTGATGAAATAATAGAAAGAGAATTCGAGAAATCAATTAAAGAAGATGAAACTGTTACTATAGATGATGAAGAAATGGCATCCAAAATATTATCTAAATATATTTTAAAAAAAATAAATAGTGAATATAAAGAATATATAGAAGAACAAGGATATAATTGGTCTAAATATGCATCTTATTTAGATAAAAATTTAATACAAATTGGAATGAGTTCGGAAGATTTTTTAAATGCATCAATTATCGAAAATGAAAACAAAATGAATAAAATTATATCTGAAAAAAAATATGTAATTTTACAAATTGGCTATAAAGATGTAAAAGAAATGGAAGAAGAAACAGGTCATCCTACTGAAGAACTTATAGCTATGGGATTTTCAACAGAGGAAATTTATGAATTTGAAAATAAATTTAATCCACAAACAGCCGAAAAATTAGACAGAAAAAAAGTAGTTGAAGATGCAATAACAGCAAGAAAAAGTATAATGGATAAAGTTGCAAAAAACGAAGACCAAAGACAGAAAATTATAGATGAAAAAAAATATTTAATTTCAACAATTGGCTATAAAGATGTAAAAGAATTGGAAGAAGAAACAGGTCATCCTACTGAAGAGCTCTTAGCTATGGGATTTTCAACAGAGGAGATTGATGAATTTGGAAGAAAATTTGACAAGAAAACAGGCGAAAAATTAGACAGAAAAAAAATAGTTGAAGATGCTATAAAAGTAAAAAATATAATGGATAAAGATGTAAAAAGCGAAAGTCAAAGACAGAAAATTATAGATGAAAAAGAATATTTAATTTCAACAATTGGCCATAAAAAGTTAAAAGAATGGGAAGAAGAAACAGGTCATCTTACTGAAGAACTTTTAATTATGGGATTTTCAACAGAGGAGATTGATGAATTTGAAAATAAATTTGACACAGAAACAGGCGAAAAATTAGACAGAAAAAAAGTAGTTGAAGATGCAATAACAGCAAGAAAAAGTATAATGGATAAAGTTGTAAAAAACGAAGACCAAAGACAAAAAATTATAGATGAAAAAAAATATTTAATTTCTAAAATTACTTATCAAGAAGTAAAAGAATGGGAAGAAGAAACAGGTCATCCTACTGAAGAACTTTTAGCTATGGGATTTTCAACAGAGGAAATTTATGAATTTGAAAATAAATTTAATCCACAAACAGCCGAAAAATTAGACAGAAAAAAAGTAGTTGAAAACGCAATAGCGATAAAGCAAAATACAATGGACAAAGAAAATCCAGAAACTACAATGGAAAAATTAGTAAGGGAATCACTGGAAACAAACCCTATTAGATATCAAGAAACAATACAAGTAGATCAAAAAGAACAACAACAGATACAAAACTCAAAAAAAGGAGAAATAAGTATAAATTGAATAATACATATGGTCAAGCATATTCAGAGGTGCTAGAAATATTAAAACATTTACCAGAAGAAGAGCAGAAAAAAATTCCAAAAGAAAAAATAAAATTTTATGAAGATAATAGAGATAAAAATTATAATTTTAATTATAATATAACAAAAACTTTAGATGAACAACATGTTTTAAGAGAAACCAAAGCAATAATTATAACATTATTTAGAGATTTTTTTGCGACTACAACACAAAAAGAAAAAATTAATAAAATATTATTGTATAATGAACAAAAATATCAAGAAGAACTTAGCAAAAAATATAATTATAATGATATTTTTTCAAAAAATAAAAAAGAAGAAGAAAAAATTATATTACCTGAAACTAGTAATGAAAATAATCTTGTTCCATGCAAAGAATCTATCATAAAAAAAATTATTAATAAAATAAAAAGTTTATTTTCTTGAAACTAGTCAAATAAAATGTTATACTATTTTTGTAAGGGGAAAATAAAATGAAATTAAGTATATTTTTAAACCAAATGCATCATCATCGTAGGAGCTTGTAACTACTGCATCAAATTTTATGATCGTAGGTACAGGCTAAAATTGTTGTACCTACGATAGTTTAAAAATATATATTTATAGATATATTAAAATACTATTTGTAGGAAAAATATAAATAGTATTTTTTTATATCTATTTTTTATCTTATAGGAAATTTCTACGAATTTCCTATTATATAAAGGTTATGTCTCAAATTCATAAACAAAAGATCACAATAGTAATAATTATAAAAAAGGAGAAGAAATATGAATAATCAAAAAAATGTAAATATTGAAATAATTAAGTACAAGATATTAAACCCTGGAGGAAACAAAACAGCATTGGTAAATGGAATTGGATACACAAATAATCAAAGAAAATTAATAAATAAAATGATAATGACTGAGTATCCAGATATAGAGCAAGTTGGATTTTTAAGTAATAGCGAAAATCGTTTAGAAATGGCTGGCGGAGAGTTTTGCGTAAATGCAACAAGATGTGCTGTTTTTGAATATCTAAAAGGAAAAGTAGGAGAAATAGAATTATCAGTGTCAGGAGCTGGCAAAAAAATAACTGGTAAAGTATTAAAAAATGGAAAAGTCGAAATTGAATTAAATATTGATAAGAAATTATCAGATCTAGTTAAAATAAAAAAAGATTTTACATGTATAAAAATTGATGGAATTTTAATAGCAGTTTTAGATGCAGAAAAATCTAAAAATTATATTGAAGAACTAAAGAAGGATGAAAACAAGACAAAAAGCGAATTAAAAAAATTAATGATAGAAGAAATTAAATCAGATGAAAACGCTATAGGAATAATGCTATTAGAAAAGTTACCACAGAAAATAAAGATTAATCCAATTGTTTGGGTAAAAGAAATAAATACGATTTTTTATGAAACAGCATGTGGTAGCGGAAGTATAGGGACAGCCATATACAATTATTTAAAAAATAAAGAAACAGAAATAGAATTAATTCAGCCTTCAGGATATAGTCTTTATGTTAAATTGGAAATAAATAAAGAATATGTCAAAAAAGCTATAATTAGCGGTGTTGCTGAGGAGGAAGAATATGGAAGTAACCGATATATTGAAAAAATTAATTAAGTTCGATACATATAAAGATAAAGAAAATAAGCAAATAATGGATTATATACAAGAACTTTTGCAAGATAAAGGGTTTAAAATTGATTATAGAAGTAAATGTCTAGTTATGAGCATTAAAAATGATTACAAAATTGGATTTTTAGGTCATACTGATACAGTACAAAGTGGATGTGATTGGAAATATAATCCTTTAGAACAAACTCAAATAGATAATAAATTATATGGTTTAGGTATT
>CANQAH010000050.1 GCA_947588885.1 uncultured Clostridia bacterium | reverse complement strand
ATAAAATTAGGAACTGATAGAGTTGCATTAAAATCAGGAACAGGTATTTTAGTTGATAATGTAACTACAGGTTATGGTGCAACTGAAACGACAGAAGATGGAATTCCTGGTGATAATTTAGCTCTTGTTCATATAAAAGGTGGAAATATAAGAGCTGGAGCTGATGCAGATGCAATACAATCATTTAATGGAAAAGATGATAGCTCACTTGATTCAGATGATTTTGATATTACTGGTGGAAGATTTGATACTGAATTTAATAGTGAATATATAGGTAATGGAAAATCAGAATTAAAATTAAAATCAAAAACTGACACTGATTGGTATGTTGGTGATGAAGCACAAGAAGCTTTAGAAAATGCAGTTGATGGTGATATTGTTGAAGTATTACAAGGTGACATAGTAGCAACAGGTATAGCTGACGGAGTTACTATAGTAAATGTCGGAGAAGGAAAAGTAACTGTAAATGATATAGAAATTCAAACAGGTGAATTAATTACAATTGATTCTCCAAAACCTATAGAAAGCGCTAAGCCACAAAAAGATAATACACCTAAAACAGGTATGTATAGCAATAATGAAATGGTTTTTGCTTATATAGCAATTATTTCATTAGTAGGATTAGTAGCAATTGAAAAAAAGAAATAAATTTTTGTGTTATTGAAAATTAGAAGTATAAATAAAAGGAGAAAGTTATGAAAAGAAAATTTCTATTTTCAACTTTGGTTTTAGCAATTATAGTAACACTTACTTTACCTATGACAGCATATGCCAGTGAAGGTGTTGCTGATGCAATAGAAAAGGATGTTAATGAAGTTGTAGAAAATAATACAACAAGTAAAGAAAATGATGAAGGTTCTGCTAATGATGAAGATTCTTCTAAAGAAGATAGTGAAACTTCTGAAAAAGGGGAAGAAGCAGAGAAAAAGGAAGAACCAAAAGATTCAGTAGCCGAAGAAAAAGAAGAATCAAAAGAATCAGCTTCTGGGAAAAATACAGAAACAAAAGAAGGCGTTTCTAGTCCAAAAGCAGAAGCAAAAAATACAATTTCTAATGAAGTAAAAGAAGAAATAAAATCTGGAAATAATGCTGCTGAAAATGTTGCTACTCCTACTACTTTAGAATCTGGAGAAGCAAAAAGAGGTGAAGAAGATCTTACAGAAGAAACTGCAACAGCCAAAATAGTTAATGGAGATGAAACAGCATATTTCAAAACTTTAAGTGATGCTCTACAAAATGTTGAAGATGGAGAAACAGTAACATTATTACAAAATATTACTATTGGAGCCAATAGAGAAACTGAAGCTCCTACAGGACAAGCTAAAGAAGGAGATGGATGCATATCTATTTCCAAAAGTGGTAATATAACACTTGATTTAAATGGAAAAACAATTAATTCAAAAAATGCAAATAAAACTGCAACATTAGTTGTTGATGGTGGAGCAAATTTAACAATAACAGGAAATGGAACTATTAAAAACGAAAACAAAGAAGCAATACTTATAAAAAAGGGAAAAGTAACTATTAAAAATGGAACAATAGAAGCTGAAAAATATATTGCAATAGAAGTTGGAGATCACACTGCTGGAAATACTGATAATTTTGAAAATACTATAATAAATGAAAATGGAACAATAAAAGGCAAGACATATGGTATTGTTACAAGTGTAAAAAATTCAAAAATTGTAATGAACAATGGACTTATTGAGGCTGAAGATGGCGGAATTTATGCATTTAATACTCCTGGAACAAAAGTGTATATGTCAGGAGGAAAAATTAAACTTAATGAAAATCCAGAAAAGGATGATATAACTCCAACTGGTATAGCAGTTAATAATGTAGGAGAATCTGGAGAAAGCGGATTAATAAGTTTTTCTGGAGGAGAAATTACTGGACCTTATGGTATTGCAGGTAGTGGTAAAGATGTGACAATCAATATTTCTGGTGGAAATATTGATGTTACTGCTATAGGAATTAATTCAAATAATCAGGCTAAAAATATAAATATTAATATTACTGGTGGAACTATTAATGGAGATGGTGCTGGTATTTATAAACCAGAAACTGGTACTTTAAATATAAGTGATGGAACAGTTAAAGGTGGAATTGGCATTGTTGCAAGACAAGGAACTGTTAATGTAATGGGAGGCTCAATTATTGGTACTGGAGATGGATCTGATAGTGAAATTGGTAAACCAGATGTATCATTAAAATCTGGTGTTGCAATATTAGTAGATAATGTAAGTACTGGATATGGAGATGTAGAAGGCGAAGGAAAAGAAGATGAAATTGGAGAGGAACTTGCTTATGTTGAAATTAGTGGTGGTTCAATTTCATCTAATGGAGATGCGCCAGCAATTCAATCTTATAATGATGATGGTGGAACTAATCCATCAAAAGATACTGATGACTTTTATATAATTGGTGGAGCATTTAGTACAGAATTCAACAGTGAATATATTGAAGAAGGTAAAACGGAACTTACTGTAACAAATAAAAATGGTTCAATATGGTATGTTGGAAATGAAGCACAAGAAGCTTTAGAAAATGCAGTTGATGGTGATATTGTTGAAGTATTACAAGGGGATATAGAAGCAAACGGTATAGTTGATGGAGTTACTATAGTAAATAGTGGAGAAGGAAAAGTAACTATAAATGATATAGAAATTCAAACAGGAGAATTAATTACAATTAATTCTCCAAAACCTGTAGAAAGTGCTAAGCCACAAAAAGATAATACACCTAAAACAGGTATGTATAGCAATAATGAAATGATTTTTGTTTATATAGCAATTATTTCATTAGTTGGGTTAGTAGCTATTGAAAAAAAATAAGCGTTTTGATAAAATAAGTTATGTATTGAAAAAATATAAATCAGTTTTAAAGAATTGCAAGTTTTTGAACTTGCAATTCTTTTTTATCTTATAGGAAATTTCTCAGAATTTCCTATAAGATAAAGGCTTTACTTAATTTGCACACAAATTTTGTAACAAAAATTTGGCACTTAGAACAAAGACGCGGACTAAAAAAGTTTTTAAGTAGTAAAAATATTAATAATGTCCGCTATTGTTCTATAAATATAATATGAAAGTTTTTTAAACTTTCATATTATATAAAAAAGATTCGCTACAAATCTACTCAAAATTTCTAAAGAAATTTTGCGGACGAACAATTGATGCGGACTTTGCAATGAAATTAAATAGTGTGATATATATAAAAGTTTCGCCAAAATTTTAAAAGAAGTTTTATAGCAAATTTTTCTGTAAATTCCTATTATATAAAGGGTTTGCTTTAAATTGTATACAAATTAAAAAATTTTTAAAAAGCATTGACAGTTGAACAACTATTCAACTATAATAATGGTATGAACAATTGAACAATTACTCAACTATGAAAAGGAGAAATTATGGAAGATTTTGAATGTGATGTATTGAATGAGGAAATCGTAGAAAACGTAAGAAAACAAATGCTTGATGAAGATATACTATTCGACGTTTCGGACTTTTTTAAAATATTAGGTGATAGTACAAGAGCTAAAATAATGTGGGCATTGGATAAAAGCGATATGTGTGTATGCGATTTAGCAGCATTACTTGGAATGACAAAATCTGCTATTTCACATCAATTGAGAACACTTAGAAATGCAAAATTAGTAAAATTTAAAAAAGATGGAAAAATGGTTATTTATTCTTTTGCAGATGATCATGTTAAAGATATATTTGAAAAAGCATTAGAACATGTTTTAGAAAAAGATGAACAAAGAGGTATAAATAAATGAAAAAAAGTGTAAGTATAGGAATTATAATAGCAGCTGTATTAGCTATATTGGGATTTATTTTAGATAGTGAAACTTTTTCAATAATATTATATATTGCAGCATATTTAATTGTGGGTTTTGATGTTATAAAAAATGCGATTCAAAATCTATTTAAAGGCGAAATTTTTGACGAAAATTTTTTAATGGTAGTTGCAACAATTGGTGCATTATGTATTCATGAATATCCTGAAGCAATTGCAGTTATGCTTTTATATAGAATTGGTGAAATGTTTCAAGATGCTGCTGTTGATAAATCAAGAGATGCTATTAAAAAGCTTATGGAAATTAGACCAGACGTAGCTACAATAAAAAGTGAAAATGGACTTATTGTAGAAAGACCAGAAAAAGTAAATATTGGAGATATAATTGTTGTTAAACCTGGCGAAAAAGTTCCTTTAGATGGAATAGTATTAGAAGGAAATTCTACTTTAGATACAAAAACTGTTACAGGAGAATCTATTCCAAAAAATATTTCAAAAGATGAAACAATTTATAGTGGATGTATTAATTTAACAAGTGTTTTAGAAATAAAAGTTACAAAAGATTTTAAAGAGTCAACAGTTAGTAAAATTCTTCAACTTGTTGAAGATGCAACAGCTAAAAAAGCAAAAACTGAAAAATTTATTACTAAATTTGCTAAAATTTATACTCCTGTAGTTTGTTTATTAGCTATGTTAATAGCACTTGTTCCAACTATAGTGTTTGAACAGTCATTTACACAATGGATATATAGAGCATTAACATTTTTAGTTATATCATGTCCATGTGCATTAGTAATATCAGTTCCATTAGGATTTTTTGCAGGACTAGGAGGAGCATCAAGAAAAGGAATATTAATTAAAGGAAGTAATTACCTTGAAAATTTGACAAAAGCTAATTCAATAGTTTTTGATAAAACTGGAACAATTACAAAAGGTACTTTTGAAATACAAAAAATAGTTCCAAATAATATTTCTGAAAAAGAATTATTAAAAATAGTTGCTCATGGAGAAATGTATTCAAATCATCCGTTAGCTGTTTCTATAAAAGAAAAATATGATGAAGGATATGATGAAAAACAAGTAGAAAATATAGAAGAAATTGCAGGAAAAGGTGTTAAAGCAAAAATATTTGGAGAAGACACATTGATAGGAAATGCAAAATTAATGGGAGAAAATAATATTTCTTTTGATGAAGTTAATGAAATTGGAACAATTATATATGTAGCAGTAAAGAATGAATATAAAGGGTATATCCTTATTTCAGATACAATAAAAGATAATGTAAAAAAAGCAATTAATAAAATGAAAAAATTAAATATTAAAGAAACATATATGTTTACTGGAGATGATGAAAAGATTGCAAATCAAATTGCAAAAGAAGTTGGAATTGATATTTGCAAAGCGAAGTTATTACCAGATCAAAAATTAAAAAAGTTAGAAAGTTTAATAAAGAAAAATAAAAAAGTAATTTTTGTTGGTGATGGAATAAATGATAGTCCTTGTTTAGCAAGAGCTGATGTTGGTATTGCAATGGGTGGTGTTGGAGCAGATGCTGCTATTGAAGCAGCAGATGTTGTTATAATGAATGATGATCTTTCAAAAATTGGAGAAGCAATAGAAATATCTAGAAAAACAATAAAAATAGTTAAACAAAATATTGTATTTGCGATTTTTATTAAGTTATTAATATTGTGTTTAGGTGTTTTAGGAATAGCAGATATGTGGATGGCAGTTTTTGCAGATGTTGGAGTATCAATGATTGCAATTATAAATTCAATGAGAGCTTTAAAATCATAATGATATGCTCAAAAAATAAATGATATTGGAAATTAAATAATGTTAAAGTTAAAGGTGAAAAAAATTGATATTTTTTCACCTTTTATGTTATTATATATCTATGAAAATTTAGGAGGTATTTATGTCAATATTAGTAACAGGTGGTACTGGATTTATTGGAAGTCATACAGCAATTGAATTGTTAAAACAAGATGAAGATATAGTAATTGTTGATAATCTTTCTAATAGTAAAATTGAAATGGTTGAAAAGATAAAAATGCTTTCAGGAAAAGATTTTAAATTTTATAAAATAGATATATTAGATAGAGAAAATCTAGAGAAGGTATTTAAAGAAAATAATATTACATCAGTAATTCATTTTGCCGGTTTAAAAGCGGTGGGAGAATCTTGTCAAAAACCAATTGAATATTATCATAATAATGTAACAGGAACTTTAGTACTTGTAGATTTAATGAGAAAATATAATTGCAAAAATATAGTTTTTAGTTCGTCTGCAACTGTATATGGTAATCCGGAAACTCTTCCAATAAAAGAAAATTTTCCACTTGCAACAACTAATCCATATGGAACGACTAAGCTTATGATTGAACAAATTTTGACAGATATTTATAAATCAGATAATGAATGGAATGTAATTTTATTAAGATACTTTAATCCAATTGGAGCTCATGAAAGTGGAGAAATTGGTGAAGAACCAAATGGAATACCTAATAATTTAATGCCTTATATTAATTATGTAGCATGTGGCAAACTGGAAAAATTAAGTGTTTTTGGAAATGATTATGATACTCCAGATGGAACTGGTGTTAGAGATTATATACATGTTGTTGATTTGGCTTTAGGTCATTTGAAAGCGCTAGATAAAATGAAAAAAATGTCAGGTGGAGTAGAAATTTATAATTTAGGAACTGGAATTGGATATTCAGTTTTAGATATAGTTAAAGCTTTTGAAAAAGCAAATAATTTGAAAATAAATTATCAGATTGCACCTCGTAGACCAGGAGATATTGCAGCATGTTATGCAGATCCAACAAAGGCAAAGGAAGAATTAGGTTGGGTTGCTACAAGAAATTTGGAACAGATGTGCAGAGATTCATGGAATTATACAAAAAATCATATAAACTAAAAGTTTAGTTGGAGAAAACAGTGGTAAAAAGAGTAATATATTTTATATTAATTATAATTTGGATGAGTTCAATATTTAAATTTTCATCTCAAAATGGCGAAGAATCTGAAGCGTTGAGTGATGTATTTACCAATAGAGTTGTAGGAACTTTTTTTAAAGAAAAAGAGGGGAATGAATTAGAGAAAATTCATGATAGTATTAGTTTCATTATTAGAAAAACAGCACATTTTTCTTTTTATTTTTTAGGTGGACTATTAATATTTGGTTTTTTGAATACATTTAATTTACGATTAAGAAACAAAATAATATGGACGATTATAATTGGCTTTATATATGCAATGAGTGATGAATTTCATCAATCTTTTGTTAGCGGAAGATGGGGACAATTCAGAGATGTATGTATTGATACAAGTGGAGTAATCTTAGCTACATTAATACGAGCTAAAATAAATCAAATTGTTGAAAATAGAAAAATAAATGAATAGCTTGCAAGACTACATATAGCAAATTTCATAAAAAGGATAACATAAGTTGAAAGAATTTATTGAAAAAAATTTTGTAAAAATAAATGAGGAAAGAGTAGAATTTTATATTTATAGAAAAAAAGTAAAAAATATTAATCTTAGAGTCGATAAAGAAAAAAATATTATAATTTCTATGCCATTTAAAATGTCTTCTGAAAGAGCAAAAGATTTTGTTAAAGAAAAAATAAATTGGATAAATAAGCAAAAAAATCAGCTAAGTACTTTGAAAAGCAAAAAAGATGGAGAGATTAGGAATGGAAATTCAGTTTATATTCTTGGAAAAATATATGAAATAGTTATAAAAGAAGGTAAAGTAAATTCTATAATTAAAAATGAAAAAAATATTGAATTTTGTGTAAGAAAAAGATTTGTAGATAATGAAAAATATTTACAAAAAATATATGACAACTGGTTAAAAGAATATGAATTGCAAATAATAAAGCAAATTATAAATAATTATCAAAAAGAACTATTAGATAAATATTATATAAAATTTCCTGAAATACAAATTAGAAAAATGAAAAGCAGATGGGGATGTTGTTTTCCTTTTCAAAATAAAGTTGTTTTTAATTTAAGTTTAATAAAAACTCCAATAGAATGTGTGGATTATGTTGTTTTACATGAGCTATCGCATTTTAAATATAAAAATCATAGCAAAGATTTTTATCGTTTTATAGAAATTTATATGAAAAATTGGAAAGAAAAAAGAAAAATTTTGAACAAAGAGTATTTTAATATATAAAAATATAGTATAATTTATTTGCATGAAATATAATTTAGTTATATTAAAATGTTTACAAATTTATGAAAATCTAAAGAAAAAATAAGCATAAGATTTTCATATTTGTTTTAAAATAAATTAAAGGGAGTAATAATATGCCATATTCTATTATTAGTTTTATAGTAATGAGTATAACATTTATTTTTATTGGATGGCTAATAATGAATCTACACATACAAAAAGTAAATTCAAACGAAAATGATTTTCAATATACAATAAGATTTCCAGATACTTTTATAAAAGTTTGTTGTTCTATGTTCGTATTTGGTATAATTTTATTTTTGCTATTTTTTGTAATGAAATTTGTATTAGATGGAGACGTAGATATAGGATGTCTTATATTTGCTGCAATTTTTGCTGCTATAGGATTATTTGCAACTCTTTATAGTTATAAATGGAAACTTTCAGTAAATGGAGAACAGATGGAATTAAAACGCTTTTTACATTCAAGCAAAAAAATAACAATTAATGAAATTGAGAGAGCTATAATAGAAAACAAAGAAGTAGAAAATATACAGACAAGTAGAGTTACTTTATATGTAAATGGACATAAATGGATTGCAATAGAGGATTCAATGCCAAATTACATTCGTTTATATAATGGATTAAGAAGATATGGCAAATTAAATTGATTAAAGCCTTTATATAATAGAAAATTCGGAGAACTTTCCTATTATATAAAAAAGATAATACTAGACTTTTAATATTTTATACTATATAATCTAAAAAATTATACAAAGGAGAAGAAAAATGGACGAGGACAATAATAAAAATGAAAAAGTGACTGATAATGTCTTAGACGATAAAAATATAAATTATAATCCTGTACCAGTTCAAAATACAAATGGAGAAAATCAAAATTTGAATAATTTGCAACAAGATATGAATCAACGTACAGATGAAGTAATGCCAAATCAAATTTCAATGTTACAACAAGATTCGGATGAAATAACTGTAAATACAAATCAAGAGACACAATCAAATTCAAATGAAATGATGTCAGAACAAAGGCAAGAATCACAATTAAATGTGAATGAAACAGAATTAAATATAAATCAGTTATCACAATCAAGTGACAATGAAGCTATGCAGAGTCAAGAATTACAAGCAAATATGAATGAGACAACGCAAAGTTCATATCAAATACCACAGCAAAATGTAAATGAGACAACGCAAAGTTCATATCAAATGCCACAGCAAAATGCAAATGAACCAACGCAAAACGCATATCAAATGTCACAGCAAAATGTAAATGGTACAGTACAAAATCAATACCAAATGTCACAAACAAATGCACCAAGTCAGGAATCACAAACAAATAATATGAGTGGAGCGGTATCAAATCAAGCATCAACACAGAGTGAAAATTATGTACCTAATATGGATTATGGAAAAATATATCAACCACATCCAGATAATATAGCAGTAGATGATGTATATCAACCAACTTTAGATGGTTCGATGCAAACAAATTATGCGCCTAAGCCAGATAATTTATCAAATCAAAATACAAATCAATCTAATTATAATTTTTACAATACACAGGTACCTCCAAATTATGGAAGCCAACAATCAAATTCAAATATACCAATAGAGGAAGTTGAATTTTATACTCCAAAACCAGAAATACCAATGCCAGATAATACAGAAAATACAAATGTTCAAAGTCCTCAAATTCCAAAACCTTCTTCAGGTAGTATTTTTACAAAGTGGTGGTTTTGGTTAATAATTGTTTTTTTAATTGTAGCAATAGTTGTTGTAATTTTAATTGTAACATTTGTAAAAAATGTATTTAATAATGTTGGAGAAGAAGTGAGCAAAGCTAAAAATGTTACTAATACTATAGAAAATGTAATATCTGATTATAATAATAGTATAAGTAATAGTATCAGCAATAGTACAAGTAATAATACAAATAGTAATACTAGCAATAGTACAGGAAATTCTACAAATTATGATGATGAAACAGTGAAAGAAATGCTAGATTATTATGTACAAGATGGTGACTCATATGAAAGTCTGTTATCATTTTTAACTCAACAAGGATATTCTCAAAGTGAAGCAAGAAAAATGATTGATTCTTTAAATATTAATTGGAATGAACAAGCAGTAAAAAAGGCTGATCTTTATTTAGAAACATTAACTTTCTCTCGTAAAGGATTAAGAGAACAGCTAGAATTTGAGAAATTTACAACAGACCAAGCACAATATGGTGTTGATCATTGTCATGCTGATTGGGTACAAGAAGCAGTAGATTTAGCTAAAACTTATTATGGATATACAAGTGCTGATCAAATTCGAACTTTTTTGGAAGAAGAGGAATTTAATCAATCTGAAATAGATTATGCAATGCAATCACTTTAAAATTAATAAATTTGGGCGAAGCCTTTATAATAGGAAATGAGGAGTAATAAAAACAAAGGTCATACAGTAAAATTTACTGTATGGCTTTTTTATATAATAGGAAATTTTCCTATTATATAAAAAAGCTTTGCCACAAATCCACACAAAATTTCTTTAGAAATTTTGGCGGTCGAACAAATACGCGGACAATTCATGATAATTTTTCCTTTTGCAGATTACATATTGTCCGCTTTTGTTATCTTATA
>CANQAH010000049.1 GCA_947588885.1 uncultured Clostridia bacterium | reverse complement strand
TATCTTATAGGAAATTCGGAGAACTTTCCTATAAGATATAAGAGAACAATAGCGGATATTATTAAAATTTTTAAGTCCGCGTCAATTGTTCGCCCGCCAAAATTTCTTTAGAAATTTTGTGTGGATTTGTAGCTTTTCTTTTTATATAATATGAAAGTTTAAAGAACTTTCATATATAGAACAAAAGCGGACATTTTTATATGTCATACTATATAAATTTATTGCAAAGTCCGCGTCTTTGTTCTATGTGCCAAATTTTTGTTAAAAAATTTGTGTGCAATTTGGGCGAAGCCTTTATATTATAGGAAATTCGAAGAACTTTCCTATAATATAAAAAGAGAAGCCTGCCCATATGGGTCATGCTCCTCTTCTTTCTTAAGGAAATTTCCTCATTGCGAATTGCTCTTAGTTATATTTTGTGAATTCCGAAATCAAGTTTAAACATAATTGGTAAACATATTAAACAACTATAATTAATATTCCTACTTCCATCAGTAATTACTTCCACTGCCGTTATTTCTTCGTCAATTATTACATTTTTCAGCCGCTGCTTTTGATTCCACTTTAATTCTTTTTCAGAGTAAAGATACAAATAACATTCCGGGCCGTATGGTGTCTTAACAACTTTTTTTGAGTATATTACCTCCATGCCATCAATTGTTACACTTTCCTCATTGCCTTTTTCCAACACATAAATCATCGAAATATCAAACGGAAAGCATTTTTCATCTTGCACTTCCCAAATGTGATACAGGTTTCCACCATCGATCATATTTCTTTGAGCCGGGAAAACTTCTACTGCTGTCTTTTTCCACCTACCGCATACTTTTAATGCCTCCAGTCTTTCTGCATAAGTCGGATCTTCCGAATTAAATGCTGCTTCTATCGGATTTTCCGAAAATTTTTTTATATCGACTTTCTTCATGCAGATGTGTGTCATGTTATGAAACTTTTTTGTTGAAAAAAACCTTATTTGATATAACTTTACTGAATTTTGGTTTTCTAGTCTCCAGACCTGATCAATCTGCCGTTCCCAGCTGTTCCCGTTTTGGCACTCGGTTGGTACAGGTATTCTTTGCCAATATGCTTGATTTTTTGAGTTCATAGCAATTCCTCCTATATGTAGTATACATAATTTATTATAGCACAAAATAGTTGTATATCAAAGTTATTTTTGTTATAATTTTTTTATTGAAAGGAGTGTTTATTATGGAATATAGATATAATCCAGATGGAGTTTGTTCTAGTGAATTTATTATAACTATGGACGGAAATATTATTAAATCAGTTAAAATAGTTGGTGGATGCCCTGGAAATACTTTAGCTGTTAGTGCTTTAGTTGAAGGTCATGATATAGATGAAATTATTTCAAAGTTAAAAGGTATTCGCTGCGGAATGCGTCCTACATCATGTCCTGATCAATTATCTAAAGCTTTAGAAGAAGTAAAAAAACAAATTGCTTAATTTATAACTAATAAAAGACATACAATATGCAATAATAAATTGATTTATTGCTACACTTATTGCTATTTTAGTACTAAATTCCTTTTTTATTGTGCCAATAGCAGCTATACAAGGTGTATATAATAATATAAAAATTATAAAACTTATACTTGATTGTACATTAAAAATTTGACTTAATACAATTGGTAGAGTTTCTATACTTGTATTTGTTAAAATGCTTAATGTGCTTATTACAGTTTCTTTTGCACTTATACCAGTTATTATCGATGTTACAATTCTCCAATCAGAAAAACCTAATGGTTTGAAAATTGGAGAAATTTTTTGGCCTATAGTTGCCAATATACTCTTTTCTTCACTAACCAAAAGTAAATTCATATCAAAACTTTTTAAAAACCATATTGCCATTGATGATATAAATATTATAGAAAAAGCTTTTTCTATAAATTCTTTTGACTTATTCCACATTAGAAGTACTGTATTTTTTAATGTAGGTAATCTATAATTTGGTAATTCCATAATAAATGTAGAATTTTTTTCTTTTTTCATTATCTTATTTAAAATCGCTGTTATACTTATCCCAGTAATTGCACCAATAGTATAAATTATTAGCATTGCAATACTTGCATATTTTTTGAAAAAAATTGAAACAAATGCTGCATATATTGGTATTTTAGCACTACAGCTCATAAAAGGTACAAGAAGCATTGAAAGTTTTCTTTCTCTATCTGATTGTATCGTTCTTGTTGACAATATTGCAGGAACTGAACATCCAAATCCTAGTAAAATTGCTACAGCACTTCTTCCAGATAAACCTATTTTACTCAAAGGTTTATCTAGTATAAACGCAATTCTTGTCATATATCCACTATCTTCAAGTAGGGATAAGAAAAAATATAGTACTATGATTATTGGAAGAAAACTTAATACTATGCCTACACCGTTAAAAATTCCTTCTATTATTAAGGTTTGTATAATTTTATTGGTATTATGTTCAATAAGGAATTTTTGAGTAATATCTGTGACAATATTGATACCTGAATTAATTAAATCCGAGAAGTACTCACCCAAAACATTAAAAGTTAAATAAAAAATTGCATACATTATTAATATAAAAATTGGTATTCCTAAAAATTTATTAGTAAGAATTTTATCAATTTTGTAATTTTTTCTTTTATATTTATTGTTTGATGGAAGATATACTATATCTTTGCAAATTTCTTCAATCTCATTATATTTTTTAGTTATGTCATCTTCATTTATATTATTTTCTGTTTTTATGATATTGTTCTTTTGATTGCTTATCTTTTTAGCTTTTATCAAAATATTTTCTACTTCTTTTGATGTTACTGTTGTTACAGGAACTACTGTTAAACCTAATCTATTTTGTAATTTATCTATATTAATCTTTCCTTTATTAATCTCTAATTCATCTAGAAAATTTAATGCTATTACAATAGGAATACCTGTTTTCTTTAGTTGTAATGTCAAATACAAATTTCTTTCTATATTAGTTGCATCAATAACGTTTATAATTGCATCTATTTTATTCTTTAAAATAAAATCTTTAGAAATTTTTTCTTCTTTTGTGTATGTATTTAATGAATATAAACCAGGTAAATCAATAACTTCGTCATTTCCGGTTTTTCCAACTTTTATATCTATCGTAACTCCCGGAAAATTTCCAATATGTTGATTCATATTTGTTATTTTATTAAAAATTGTTGTTTTTCCGCAATTTTGGTTTCCTACTAAAGCAAAAATCATTTGGCCACCTCTACTTGAATTTTTTCAGCAATCTTTTTTCTAATACTTAAATTATATCCTCTAACATAAATTTGAATTGGATCTCCCATTGGAGCCTTTTTTACTAATTCTATTACTGTATTTTTTACTATTCCCATATCTAATAAACGATATTTTATTTGTCCTTCTATATTAATGCATATAACTTTGCACTTTTCTCCAGATTTCACATTATCTAAACTTGTAATTTTCATGTTTAATATTATTCAGTATGTCTACATTTATGAATAAAAATTATATGAATTTTGGCGAAGCCTTTATATTATAGGAAATTCGGAGAAATTTTCTATAATATAAAAAAATGCAGATACTTGTAAAAGCATCTACATCAACTTTACTCGATTCTATTTGTTTAAATATTATTATCCTAATAATTTAACCTCAACATTATTCATCTTATACTTTCCATTTTCATCAGTTATAAATTCAATAAGAGATTTATCTAATGTAGTTGAATTTTGATTTAAATCTTGAGTATAATAAATTTTCATATTATTAAAACCTAATTTTTTAGTTACTATTATTTTAAATATCTCAATCATGTGCTTATCGTCTTCTGCAACAATTATAAATTGTGGTGGTCTTTCATACCCAGAATCAAATTGAACAAAACTTTCATAAAAGTCTTGATATAATTTCATTTTCTCTTCAAATTTTTCTTCCCAATCATCTTCTCTTCTAACAGCTTCAAATAAGAAATTTATTGATATTCCATTTTTTGTTAATTTAACTCCACCTGTTGCTCTAAAATTTTTTCCAGCCTTTTTAGCAGTAATTGTTGGCTTTACATTATATGAATCAAAAGCTTTTACTTTTCTCATATATGCAATAATAATTTGATTTCCAGCTAGTCTTTTCTTTATCATTGAAACAGGCTTAGTGTTATCTGTTGGTTGCCATTTACATTCAACATTTCTTGAATTTAGTAAATATTTTCCCATTTTTTCTAAACAATAAACTCTATATATGCATTTTCCATCTTCGCTTGAAAAATAATATCTTGTTAATATTTTAGTTTTAATAAGTTGCTCTAATTTATTATTTAATTTATCTTGTGATTTTATGTCTTCGTTTCTGTGAACTAAAATTTGATATATTTGTCTTGAAGTCATAAATTCAAATTCATTAACTAACTCTAATATTTTAAAATGGATTTCTGTAATATGTCCTAAATTAATTCTATGGATTATTTGATTAATTGAAACATATCCATCCTTTCCATCAAATGTCTTAATTTCTCCTTCTTTCATTGCAAAAGGTGATACTGTTGTTTTGATTTTCTCATCTTCTACCATTAAAAAAACCTCCCATTTAAATTATTATTTGGATTTGCCTAAAATTAGGCACGGAATTTTTCAGTAAAAATCCCTATATATTATGAAACTATTAATAACTTTATTTTTTTCTTTTCCTTTATTATTCTCTTTATATATACTTTTACTTTTTGGCCGTATCCATATCCCTCTTTATATTCTGCAAGTCCAACTAGATTTGGTTTTAGCTCAATAAATATTCCATTTTTTTGTTTTTCAACTTCTTTGACAATGCCTTCTACTTTTTCGCCTTCTTTATAATCTGTAATATTTTCTTCCCATGTTCCTAAAAGTTCTTTGTGAGTCAGTTCAATTCTATTTTGTTCTTTATCGATTGATTTTATCATAACTTTAATGTTTTGTCCAACAGTGAATCTCTCTTCTGGACTCTTTATTCTTGAAACAGAAATATCTTCAATATGTAATAATCCTGTTACTCCATTTTCTACTTCTACAAATGCACCAAATGGTTTAATATTTTTTACAGTACCATTTAAGATTTCTCCTGTTTTAGCTTCATTTTGAATCCAGTTTATGTTTTCCTCATTTAATTCTCTTCTTTTGTGTTTTACTTCCATTTTCTTTCCTCATCTTTCGTTATTTTTATTTAAATATTTCATTAACTTCTTTTTCTGTCAAATATCTCCATTTTCCTATTGCTAGTCCTTCTAAAGTAATATTTCCTATTTTGCTTCTATGTAGAGCAAGAACTTTTTTTCCAATAACTTCACACATTCTTCTAACTTCCCTGTTTTTTCCTTCATGTATTATTATTTCTAATCTGGTCTTATTATTTTCATTATCTTCCATTATTTTTTTAACTTTTGCAGGGCTTGTCTTAAAACCATCATCTAAAGTTACTCCATTTTTTAGCTTTTCTATTTCTTCTTTATCAACTTTTCCTTTTAGTGTAACTGTATATGTTTTAGTTATTTCATTTTTAGGATGTGTAACTTTGAAAATAAAGTCCCCATCATTTGTTAAAATGATAGCTCCAGATGTATACATATCAAGTCTTCCTACTGGTAGAACTCTTTCTTTTATGTGAATTAAATCAGTAACTTTGTCTCTTCCAAATTGTTCTTTTATTGTTGTTACATATCCTATAGGTTTATTTAATAAAATGTATACTTTATTCTCTGGCTTTTCTACTTTTTTTCCGTCAAATGTGATTTCATCTTTTTCCGGATTTATCTTAAACCCCAATTCTGTTACTACTTTTCCATTAACCTGAACTTTTCCATCTAGTATATGTTGTTCACATTTTCTTCTTGAATCTACTCCACAGTTAGCAAGATATTTCTGTAATCTTTCTTCCAATTTTAATCCTCTTTTTCTAGCTTTACCAAAATATCTTTAAAATATTTTGGAAGTTCAGCTGTAAATTCTACATCTTTATTTGATGTTGGGTGTTTAAATTTTATTTTATACGCATGAAGCATTTGTCCTTCAACACCAAATTTATTTTTGCCATTTGAATATATATAATCTCCAACAATTGGATAACCAATTTGAGACAAGTGAACTCTTATTTGATGAGTCCTTCCTGTTTCTATATTTACCTCAAGTAGTGTATTTTCTTTATATCTTTTTAAAACTTTTATATGTGTTATTGCATTTTTTCCGCTTCTGTCAACAGCCATTTTCTTTCTATCTTTATTACTTCTAGAAATAGGCATATCAATAGTTGCTTCATTTTCTTTTACAATTCCTTTAACTAGTGCTAAATATGTTTTCTTTGCTTGATGATCTTTTATTTGTTTACTTATATTTATATGAGCTTTATCATTTTTTGCAACAACAATTACTCCTGATGTATCTTTATCAATTCTGTGCACAATTCCTGGTCTTAACTCTCCACCTATTCCAGAAAGAGAATCTTTACATCTTGCCATTACTGCATTTACTAATGTTCCATCTGGATTTCCATTTCCAGGATGCACAACCATTCCTTTTTCCTTATTTACTACTATAATGTCATTATCTTCATAAATTACATTAAGTAGAATATCTTCAGCTTTTAGTTGTACTTGTTTTGGTTCTTCAAAGATAATTTCAATTTCATCATTTTCTTTTACTTTATATGATGACTTTTCTATTTTACCATTAACTGTAATCTTATTGTCATTAATTAATTTTTGAATCATCATTCTTGAAATATCTTTATCAAGTTCAGCTATAGCTTTATCTAATCTATTTCCTCCACTTTGTATTTTTAAAATTTTTTTCATTATTATTTCCTTTATACATCTTTTTTAGCATAAATTACAAATCTATTATCTTTTGATTTTTCTTCATCTGTAAGTGGATATATTCTTTCATAATTGTCGTTATTTTTAATTTTTTTATTTAAATTTGAATCTTGATATGTTATTACATGTGTTATTCCATATTTGTCAAATGTTATTCTATAGTCATCTGTATTTGTAGCAATATTTTGTACTTCCATAAATATATCTTTTCCGTCCTCTTCTCTTCCAGTTGGAGAATTATATTGAGGAGTATATAAGTCACATCTAGAATCTATCATTACTGGAATACCTTCAAATATTAAATAACTTCCATAATTGTATTCATTAAATAGTTTTATATTTTTTACATCTAAATTTTCTTTCATCCATTCTGCAGCATAAATAGGATAATCTTGGTTCTTATAATATGGTTCTTCAATTTTAGGCTTTATGTTTTGCATTGATATTATAATGCACACTGTTCCTAATATAACTACACTATAAAAACTTTTTATAATATTTATAACAGTCTTTTGAAGATCTGGCGAATATTTTTCAAATATATCTGCTGCAATTTTTGCCAATATAGGAGTACATATTATTAAAAACATAGACACTTGTCTTCTACTATTTAATGCAAGATATAATATTCCTAAATAATAAAGCAAATGTTTTAGTTGTATTTTTACATCTATAAAAGTTAATATTACAATGAAAATTAAAAAATATGCAACAAATTCTTTATTTTCAGCTAGCTCTAATGGTTTATGTTCATTAATTATTTGCATTGTATTTCCAGACATTGTTTTTGCTAAATATGTATATGGCGTGCTAGTTCCGGTAGGTGTAAATATTCCCATTGTAGCACAGATCAGCATAACTATAAATAATTTCTTTACATTGTCATTTCTCTTTATTTGTATTTTATATGGATTGTTTTTTATTTCTTCTCTTCTCTTTTGATTTTCCTTAATTCCATTTTGTAATTTCTCTACCTTTTCATAATCCTTTTTAAATTTATAAATAAGTATTTTAAATTTAGGTATTAAATCAAAAGTTATAATATCTCTTGAAATAAAATACTCTACTAAATATGGTACAAAAAGTACAAAGAAAAAAGGCCAAACTGCCATATGCATATTTACTATTAGTAAAGAAAATAATATCAGTCCAATTGCATATCTTTTCTTCGTATTTTCAAGATATTTCTCAATTAAATATATTGTTAAAGTTAAAAATGAAAATGTTACTAATTGAGCCCTAGCTGCTATATATGGAACCAGTAAATATACTGCCATAAATGTAACTATTGCAGATATTGGCGCATTTTTTGAAATCTTATTAGAAGTAAAATAAATGCAATATGATAGAATTATTGTTAGCACAATTGTTGATATATATATTCCAAGAAATCCTCCTAATGCATATATGTTGTACATCATAAAATCATATAACCAATGTGGGAAAGTATATGGAAGTTCTTGCCATGAAAATGGATCTTGTGTAAGATTTCCTATTCCATTTTGAGCTATATATTCACCTACTCTTATTGTATAAAAAGTATCATTTTGTAATCCTTTTGGAGCTAATCCTATGCAAAAAATCGTCAAAAATACGCATATTATAATATGAAATTTGTATCTATTATTTTTTTCTTTATCGTTCATTATAATTCTCATTTCTTCATGTTATATTTAAACTTCAAATTCAGCATATATAGCTGAATGATCTGAATATTTTGTTTTTAGTGTTTTATAATCTAATAGTTTTATATTTTTTGAGTATAAAATTGTATCGATACATCCGTTTCCATTTTTTGAAAACCATGTGTCTTCAACATTGTTTACTTTTTCTAAATAATTGCTTAAGCATTCATATTCATAATATTTATCGCTTTTTGAAAATTCATATTTATGTTTTCCTATTTTTTCTACTCCAACGTTGAAGTCTCCTCCAATTATTATTACTTCATTTTCATCTATTTTTTCTAAAATATTTATTAATTCTTCTGTTGCTAATTTTCTTTCTTCAAAATTTGTTGGAAAATGTACAGAAAATAAATTTAATTTTGTTGTTCCAAATGAAATTTTGTTACATAATATTCCTCTTTGTTCATTTTTCGGATCTAATAATGGCATTAAATAATTAGCTGAATACTCTATTGGAAATCGACATAAAAGTCCGTCACCATAGTAACCATTTTTATATTTTATATTTATTCCCATTGCTCTATACTGAAGTTCAACTGTCTTTGAAAATTGATATATCTGATTTTCGCTATATACTCTCTGTGTATACATATCTATCTCTTGTAAAAAAATAATATCTGGCTTATATTTTTTTAAAAATTTTGCTTGTCTTTCAACATCTACATTGCCATCTAATCCTTCTCCATGGCACATATTAAAAGTTATTGTTTTTAATATCATAAAAAACTCTCCTTTTATGTTGTCATTATATCAAAAGATATTTTTAATTACAATATAATGTAGCTACTTTATAACTTTATAATTTTTGGCGAAGCTTTTTATATTATAGGAAATTCTGAGAACTTTCCTATAATATAAAAAAAAAGCGATTTTTTAAATCGCCCTTTTTTCTTGTTTATCCAACATTTTCTGTTGAGTTGTCTTCTTTATCTACAATTTCCATACTTGATACAGAAACTTCGTATGCAACTCTTATTTCAGAACTTCCATCTTCAAATTTCTTTTCATATTGTCTACTTTGAACTCTACCTACAATTTTAACTTCAGTTCCTACTTCTATATTTTGACAAAATCTTGCATTTCTTCCCCAAGCTATACAAGGTATGTAATCACTTTTATTATATGCTCTATTAACTGCTAATAATATATCAGCTATTTCTCTGTCAAAAGGTGTTTGCCTATAAATTGGTTTCTTACAAACATATCCTGCTAAAATAACTTCATTTGTTACAATATCTTTCTTTTCTTCATCGTCTTCATTTTCATTGTTTTCTATTTCAACAATATCTTTTGCAAATACTGTTAAAATTAATTTGTTTCTTTCATTTTGATAACTATTGTAAGATCTGAATTGTCCTTCAACAGCTAATTTTTTTCCTATTTCTAGGTCTAAATTTGTTAATAATCTTTCAGATACTGTGATTGGTATAATATCTACTGCTTTACTTAATCTTGGTACTTCCAAATTAAATATGTAAAATTTTTCTCCATATATTTCATGACTATATGTTTTATCGCTAGTAACTTTTCCAACCAATACTAAATGGTTATTTTCAGATAAATTTGTCACCACTTTTTTTCCTCCTTAATTTATCTATAGTATTTTAAATCTCGTCGTAATAGTAATATTTCATTAAAACATCTTAATTATAGCACATTTTTCCATCTTTGTCTACATAAAAACTTTATATTTTTAGTAAAAAAGTTAAAATTTTCATTGAAATTTCTTCATATATTTGATTTTTCCCATGATTATTATTTAACTTTATTTCTTGACATTCTATCTTTTTCCCTGATAAATTACTTATTTCACGCTGTACTTCTAATATTATTTCTTCATTTTCATTACTTACAACTGTTATTGTTGATTTAGAATTAAATCCAAATGTTATAACTGAACCTTCTATATTTTCATCTAAAAGTTTTAAATTCTTTTTATAATCTGTATTTATAACTAAATATTTTGTGTGTTTAACAATTTCTTTTACCTTTCTAATTTTTTTCATTTCTTCATAAATTAGCATAATGTCAAATCTTATATTTTTTATATTATCAATTTCTTTTTCATTAATTATAACTACATTTTCTTCATTTATTTGTTTCTTTATTTTCTTTTCTTTTTTAATTATTTTATTTGAATTTGAAATTATTCCTATTACTG
>CANQAH010000048.1 GCA_947588885.1 uncultured Clostridia bacterium | reverse complement strand
TTCCTCTATATATTAAACCTTTATTATATAATCTTATAAACTGTTCTAGAACTGCTTCAGACATTCCTTCATCTAATGTAAATCTGTTTCTTTCCCAGTCACATGAACATCCTAATTTTCTTTGTTGTTTTTGTATAATTCCACCATATTCTTTAGTCCATGCCCATGTTTCTTCTAGAAATTTATCTCTTCCTAATTCTTTTTTGTTTTTTCCTTCTGATTTTAATTTTTGTACAACTTTCATTTCTGTTGATATTGCAGCATGATCAGAGCCTGGAAGCCATAATGTTCTGTATCCTTGCATTCTTTTAAATCTAATTAAAATATCTTGAAGTGTGTCATCTAATGCATGCCCCATATGTAGCCTTCCTGTTACATTTGGTGGTGGCATCATTATGCAATATGTACCTTTTGTTTTATTTTCTGATGGCTTAAAATATCCTTTCTTTTCCCAATCCTCATATATGCGTTCTTCAAATTCCTTTGGATCTAATTTATCACTTAATTGTTTAGTCATAGTTTACCTCCTAAAATCTCGTTTTTATAATCTTCTAAGCTTTTTTCTGAAATTTCTTTTATCATTCTTTTTAATTTGTTTTTCTCTAAAACTTTTAATTGTCCTGATTTAAAATTCACATACTTTTTTATTTCTGTTGGCAATACAACTTTATATTCATCTATGATTTCTTTATTTAAAATATCATAGTCATCATATAAGTCTTTGCTATAGTTTGTAAAATATTTATTATAAAATAAATAGTCTGTAATTAAATGTAGAAAATATCCTTGCATAAAACTTGTCTCTATATCATTATTTTTCAGAAAAGTTGATAGCTCTGTATGTGCACTACCAGCTTTACTGTAATGTGTTTTATTTTTATCATCTGTTAAGTCTGGAGCAATAACTCCATTTATAAATTCCTCTTTGCTATTGACTCGTGGATGATTCCTTAAATATTCATTTGCTATTCCTATATGTATTGCAAATCCTGGCATATTGCTCCTCCTCTCTATATACTCAATATTTTTAATTTTAATGGCGAAGCTTTTATATAATAGGAAATGCGCAGCACTTTCCTATTATATAAAAAAACGTCCTTACATTAATTGTAAGGACGAGATCGTTCACGTGGTACCACCTTAATTTACCTTTTTAATAATATCTTTTATTATTTTAGGTTTCTCTTTCAGATTTTAACGTATCTAACACGGATATAACTAATTTAGATTTCTCATCATATCAACTCAAAAGCTACTTCCATTTACTTTGCTATTAGAAGCTTCCAGCAATTGCTTCTATTCTCTTTTATAGTAATTATAAATGTACTCCTCTTTTTCTTAGTTTTTATTTATTATTAATACTTTTTATATTATAACACATTTTTATTTATTGTCAAAGAATTACCATTTCTTTCCGCCATAATAGTCATATCCACCTTCCCAGTTTTCAGAAGTTTCTAATTCTTCATTTCTGTTTTTTGTAGACTCTTGTTGTAGTTGTTTTAATTTTTCTTTTGCTTCTTCTCTTTCTTTATCTTTATCATTTTTGTTTTCTTTATTTTCGTCTTCTTTTGGATCTTGTTTTTGTTCTGGATCTTCCTCTTCTTTATTATCTTCTTCTAATTTCTTAAGCATTTCATCTATTTCTTTTTTTAATTGTTCTGCTTCTTTACTATGTCCATTGTCATCTTTATCATTAGCACAGCCTCTTTCTGTTAATACATTTCTTGCTGATTTTAATATAGCAATGTTTTTTTCTTTATTCTCTTCATTTTCTAAATCATCTAATGTTTTTAATTTTGCTAATGCCAAATTTATTCTTACTGAACATTCTTCTTTTTGTGACATTTTTGAATTTAATGCTTTATAATATTCTTCTATAGCTTCTTCATATCTTTCATTTTGATATAATGCATTTCCTCTGTTATAGTGATATATATAACTTTGACTTAAATTTGGAAATGATAATATACTTAATATTTTTATATTATATTTTCCTTTTTCATAATCACTAATAAATTTTTCATTTATCAAGAAGTTTGCAGAAAATTTTAGTAAAACTATTAAAACTATTATTTCAAAAACTATTAATAGCTTTCTTACCATATGCTTAGTAGTTCCTTTCTATTTTGTTTATAATTTCTTTTTGTAGCTTATCATTTCATATATTAGCATTCCTAAAAGTGGTATTACAAATATAAAATAAATATCATTGTAGAATTTCTTATTTGAGTCTCCTAAATTCTCTATTGCATCATTTCTTATTTGTTCTACTTTGGACTTAACATCTGATTGTTTAGTCATATGAATATACTTTATTCCCATGTCATCTGCTATTTGTTTTAAATTGCCTTCATCAATTTTTGAAATTGCTTTTGGATACGGATATGTCATTACTGTGTTATCTTCAAGATATTCCTCTTCTTCTGTAAATATATCTTTTGCTTTCATTTTTCCGCCTTCTTCTGTGCCATATCCAAGTACAGCTCCATCAGCTATATATTTTTTTGCACCTGCAAAAGATTGTAATTTATCTTCATTTGTTATTTCACCATCACTAATGAAAAATACTATGCTATTTCTTCCTTCTTTTTCAGAAATTCTTTGCAATGAATTTTCTAATTCTTCTATTACAACATTCATAGAACTTCCTTTAGCATATAATGGATCTATAATTCTCATTCCTTTTAATGCTGCTATAGTCATATCACTATCTTTTGTTGGTGGAGTTTGAACTTTTGCTTCATTGCTGAATGTTATTACAGAAAAATTAGATCCTGCTAATTCTTCAACAATGTACTCACAATCCGCTAATACTCCATCTATTCTTGGTTCATCTTTGTTATAATCTTCTGCAACCATACTAATTGTATTATCTATTACAAAAAATACATCTAGGTTTGTTTCTAAAACTTTGGCATCTTTTGATGGTAGCATTATTCTAAGATTTATCATAAATAGTAGTATTACTATTACTAATTGTCTAATAAATGTTTTTATATTTTTACTTTTTAAAATTATTAAAATTATACAAATTATTCCCATTAGCCAAACTGGGATAATTGGAGAAGTTATCATATTTTCACCCTTTTACTTACAATAAATAATAGTCCTATTGATATTACTAATAATATTACAGGAATCTCTGGTTTATCTGTTCTTTTGGTTTCTTTTGACCCTTGTACTTCTGATTTTTGCATAGATTCTATTTGGGCAACAATTTCTGAAACAGCTTGTTCATCTTCACCAATAAAAAATTTTCCACCCGATGTTTCTGCAACTTCTTTTAGTTCTTGTTTTTCAGCCTCTTCTGCAGCATCAGGGCAAAGTGCATAAATTTTTATTCCATTGTCTTTTGCTATTTCTCCGCCTTCTTTTAAAGTTACTATTGGTCCTCCAAAGCTAGCGTCATCGTTATCTGTACAAAAGATAATTGCTCTCGTCCTTTTTTCCTCTTCTAAATTTGGAAAACTATATATACATGATGCTAAGCCATCACCTATTATTGAACTTCCTCTAGTTTCGTTTCCAACTAATGTTCCAGCTTGTGAATATTGTTGTTTTGTAAATGAATCCGCAGAAGTTGAAGAATATGCAGCAAGTGATTCATCTAATTTGTCTAGCACTTCTAAAACATATTCATAATCATCTGTAAGTGGTACTAATAAATTTGATGAAGTATTAAAAATTGATATTCCTATTCTTTCTCCCTTTAAGTTTTTTACAGTCTCTTTTATTTCTTTAATTAGGTTATCATCTAGTTCAATTACTGATGTAGATACATCTAAACATAAAAAAATGTCTCTGTTATATAATCTAGATTCAGCTGTTTCTACTTTTGCTGGTCTTGCTAAAGCAAATAATGAAATTAAAATACTACATATGCATAAAAAATTTAGTAATGCTGTTAATATCTTGTATTTTGTAAGCATTTTTTCGTAATATGGATTACTTTTTGCATATTGTGTGTTTGCAATCTTCTTACCAACTTTATATGATTCTTTCTTCTTTACTAATACTAAAAGTATTAAAATCAATATTACAATTGGAATTCCTATATATAGGACCCAAGGGGATGTTAATTCCATTTTTCTATTACCTTTCTAGTTTTTTCTAGTGATGCTTTTATATTTCCTATAGATTTTTCAGCAAATTCTGGTGCATAATATTCTTGAATTAATTGAGATAGTACAGGCATTTTTAATTTTTCAATATCCTTTAATGTGCAATTTTGAACTTTTATATTTGTTACTTCATAAACAAAATATCTTATGATAGTACTTAATCCTTGATAAGCTGCTCTTACTGTTATTTTATTTTTCATTAATCTTTCTTCAATAATATTTATCCTCTTTATATATTTATGTTTTATATGATTTAAATCTTTAGGTTCAATTTCTTTAATTTGCATCTCTTCTTGAACTACTGGATTTTTTCTTCTTGTAAGAAGTAAATATATTCCAATACCAGCAAGAATTACTATTATTACAATTATCGGATAAATTGAATATGAAAATGGTGGTTGTAAATTAACGGATGTTTGCATTTCTATGCCTTTCTAATAATTCTATAATATTTTTTGCAATGTTTTTTGAACTGTCTATTGTTGTTACAGATATTCTATGTCTTTCTAATCTTTTTTTGTCTTTCTTATATAAATCACTTTTTGTTTTTTCTTCTAATTCATGTAATTTTGGATCTTGTAAAAATAGTTTAGGAATATATGTATCATTTTCAACATCATATGCATTTTCTCCTGTCATATCTGCATCACTGATGTTAATTATCATTACATCATGCATTCCTGAAATATCTTTTATTTGTTTTTCTTTAATACTATCCATTCCCTCTAAATCAGTAATTATAAATATTATCATTCTTCGTTTTATATTTTTCTTTATGTATTCTACTGCTTTTTCTATATTAGATTTATCTTCACAATTTACATCGCTATCATAGTTTGATAATATTCTTTCAATATTGAATAAGCCTTCTTTAAATGGATAAAACTTTATTTCATCATTTTTACTATATAAAGCTCCAACATAATCTCCGTTTTTATTTGCAAGATATGCTATAGTTCCTCCTGCCATAATAGCTACTTCTCTTTTAGCTTCTCCATCTTTAGTATCTGCCATCATTTTTTTACCTGTATCAAATACTAGCATAATATTATGTTTTTTTTCAGCTATGAACTGTTTAATTAAAAGGTTTCCACTTCTTGCTGATGCTTTCCAGTCAATATCTTTAATATTGTCACCTACAACATATTCCCTAAGATCTTCAAAGTTCATACTTCTTCCTTTATAGATTGACTTATAAGCTCCATCTAGTATGTTTGAAGTTTTTTTGCTTGCATATATTGATATATTGGCCTTTATTTTTGTTATATAATTCATTATCATGGTGTTTTTATCGCCCCCATTATAGCATCAATAATTATTTCGACACTTATATTATCAGCAACAGCTGCATAATTAAGTTCAATTCTATGTCTTAATATGTTATAACATAGAGATTTTACATCTTCAGGAATTACATATGCTCTTCCTCTTATCAATGCTAATGCTTTTGAACATTCCATAAATGCAATTGCACCTCTTGAGCTTGATCCCATTGTTACATATTTTGCTAACTCTTTTGGTAATATTTTATCTGTATTTCTAGTTGCATTTATTATTTCTACAATATATCTTTTTATTGAATTATCTATGTACACCTTTTTAGCTACTTTTTGTAAAAATGTTACATCTGACAATTGTAATATAGGCTCATTTTTAGAAAATGCATCATTTTCTATTCTATTTAAAACTTCTAATTCTTCATCTATACTTGGATAGTCAATCTTTTCTTTTATTAAAAATCTGTCTAATTGTGCTTCTGACAATAAATATGTTCCTTCTTGTTCAATTGGGTTTTGTGTAGCAATTACTATAAATACTTCTGGCATTTTGTAAATTGTTCCACCAATACTTGTTTGATGTTCTTGCATTGCTTCAAGCATAGCACTCTGTGTTTTTGCACTTGATCTATTTATTTCATCAAGTAAAACAAAGTTTGCATATACTGGACCTAGCTTAGTTTCAAAACTATTTTGGGCATAATTAAAAGTTTGAGTTCCTATAATATCACTTGGCAATAAATCTGGTGTACATTGAATTCTTGAAAACTTTCCAGATACTGCATCTGTAATAACTTTTGCTGCAGTCGTTTTAGCTAAACCTGGAACAGATTCCAAAAGAATGTGTCCATTTGCAATTACTGATATTATTAAAGATAATCCCAAACTTTTTTGTCCTACTATTTTGTTTCCATAATAGTTCCATAATTTTCTGATAATTTCACTACTGTTGTTTAACTCTTCTTGCGTAATTTTTACATTTTCTTCTGTACTCATATTCTTCTCCTTATCTTTCTTCTTCTGTTCTGTTTTTATGCTTCATTAACCCCTCGATTTTTTTATATAATTCATAAAAAATTATATTTGACTCCTGTGATGGTGACATTTGAGAAATGTCCATCACTAAACTTCCATTTGTCTCATCTGGTACTGCTGTTATCGTAACCCCAGGGACATCACATTCCATCCTTGAAGCATATCCTAAAAATTTATTTGTTACATTATATTGTATACGTTGTAAATTTGTTGCTCTTTGTTCATATTCTTTTTGCACTTGCTTTCTCTGTTTTATTTCATCATTTCCTGGTTTTATATTTTTTTCTTGCTTTTTTCTTATTTCTTCCATCGTTCCTGATTTATTTGCATATCTTGATGGTAGAAATGATGGCATTACAACTTTATTTATTCCTTTTTGCTTTAGCATACTCAAAAACATAAATAAACTGATATATGCATAAGGTTCCTGCTTTAAAAAAACATTTTGATAATCTACTGGTATTTTTTCTTTTTTATTTACAGCATATCTACTTCTATTTACCTGTTTAATTTCTGGTGTTCTTTCTCCCTCTTCTTCTTTATATCCTTGTATTCCATAGATATATGCTGTCTTATCACTTATACCATATGCTATTCTTGGTAAATTTTTCACTGTTCCATTTTTTTCAGCAAAAAATCTTATAGCTGTTGGAGTTTCTTGGAACTCTTCTTGTTCTGCCTTTTGTATACAAATAGAACAATTTTTTAATGTTTGAACTTTATTAATTTTTCGTTGTTCTAAAAATTCTTCAAATGTTTTGTCTTTTAAAAAATTTGTATATCTATTTATAAACTGAATTGGATTTTCAAAATCATCTGTGGTAGCATTTAACCATAATGTTGAAATAGCATGAATTAATTTTTCACTATTTGAATTACATGAAGTTACAGGATTTGCCCAATTTAATTCATTATTGAAATATTCTGAAACATATTCAGTTAATGCTTTTTCAAATAATGGCAAATTATTATTTTTTAAATTTAATATTGGCATTTCTGGATCTACAATCACTGTTTCCTTATCTGTTGCATAGTTTAAAGGTCTTATGTATTCTAAGTTTCCTGTTACAACCTTTGTTTGTCCAGCAACTTTTTCCCAGAAAACATCCATTATTCCTTTTTGACTTAAATCAACATATTGATTAACCAAGTTCGACATTATTTCCTCCAACTATTTCTATGAATTGTTCCAATATATCTTTTGTCAAGTAAATTGCCCCACATGGCTTTGTTTCAGCTTTATCTATAATATTTAGTTTAGTATTTACTCTTTCCCCTGTAAAAAATTTTATAGCACCTTTTAATCTATCTTTTTGTTCATCATTTAGTTCTGTAATATCAATATTTAAGTCTGTATTTTTATGAACTTTTGAAGTATTTTCTTCGGAAAATTCTTTTATATTTTGTACTATAATTCGAGCATCTTCATCTTCTTTTATGCTTAATCGACCTTCAACTAATATGATATTATCTTCGATAAGTATATTATCGCATTTAGAATAAATACTGTCAAATATAACAATTTCCACATTTCCATATAAGTCTTCTACCGTAACGAATGCCATGATTGTATTTTTTTTCGTATATTTTTTCTTAATTGATGTTATTGTTCCCGCATATTTTACTACTTGTCCATCTCTAAATCCTGCAATATTTTCTTGATTTAAATCTTTTATTTGTATTGAATTTATATTTGTTTGCCTTTGGATTGCTTCTTTGATTTTTTCAAGTGGATGACCTGAAATATAAATTCCTAACATTTCTTTTTCTTGACTTAGTATTTCTTTTTTGTCTAATTCTTTAAGAACTGTATATTGATATTTAGTAGTTTCATTATGTTCAACTATATCAAACATAGTTACCTGATTTGCTATTGAATTTTTTCCTTGATTATTAATTGTATCTAAAATATTTTCAAAAGATGCAAGTAATGTTGCACGTGTTTGGTTCATTTCATCAAAACATCCTGCTTTAATTAAACATTCTATACATTTTTTATTTACATTTCCGTTTTGTATTCTTTCACAGAAATCTGTAAATGATTTAAATTCTCCATTTTTATTACGTTCTTCTATTACGTTTTCAATTGCTGCAACTCCAACATTTTTTATACTTCCAAGTCCAAAACGTATTTTTCCATCCTGAACTGTAAATTTTGTGAAACTTTTATTTATATCTGGTTTTAATATTTCAATTCTTAATCTTTTACATTCATCAATATAAATTGGGACTTTATCTAAATTTCCTAAGAAACTATTTAAAGTTGCTGCCATAAATTCTTCTGGATAATAATATTTTAAATAAGCTGTTCTGTATGATACCACAGAATATGCTGCTGCATGTGACTTATTGAAAGCATATTTTGCAAATTCTGCCATCTCATCAAAAATTTTATCTGCTGATTTTTCATCAATTCCATTTCTTACACAACCAGGAACAACAACATTTCCCTTTTCATCAACTTGTCCATGAATAAAATATTCTCTTTCTTTTGCCATTACATCTAGTTTTTTCTTTCCCATTGCTCTTCTAACTAGATCGGCTCTTCCTAAAGAATATCCAGCTAAATCTCTTACTATTTGCATAACTTGTTCTTGATATACCATACATCCATATGTTACGTTCAATATTGGCTCTAATGATGGATGTGTGTATACATTATGTCCTGGATTTTGTTTTCCCTGTACATATCTTGGTATTTGATCCATTGGTCCTGGTCTGTATAAAGAAACTCCTGCTATAATGTCTTCTAAGCAATCTGGTTTTAGGTCTTTCATAAAATTGGTCATTCCTTGACTTTCAAATTGGAAAATTCCTATACTTTGTCCATCTGACCATAATTTATACACGTTTGGATCATTCATTTCTGGATCATATTTTACATCTATGCCTCTTGTTTGTTTTACTAACTTCTCTGTATCTGAAATAACTGTTAATGTACGTAGTCCTAAAAAGTCCATTTTTAGAAGTCCTAGTTCTTCCAGTAAGTTCATCGTATATTGTGTTGATATATTTCCATCATTTACATATAGCGGTACATATGTATCAACTGGGTCTTTTGTTATAACTATTCCACAAGCATGAGTTGAAGCCTGTCTTGGTAGTCCTTCAAGTTTAATAGCTATATCTATTAATTGTTTTACTTGTACATCATTGTCATATAGTTCTTTTAATTCTCTATTTTGTTCTAGTGCTTTTGGTATTGTAATATGTACTTCCATTGGGATCATTTTAGCAAGTTTATCAGTTTCTGCATATGGATAATCTAAAACTCTTCCAACATCTCTTATTACCATTCTTGCTGCCATAGTTCCAAAAGTTATAATTTGTGAAACATGGTCTTTTCCATATTTTCTTTCAACATATTCTATTACTTCTTGTCTTCTTTCATAACAAAAGTCAACATCAAAATCAGGCATACTAATTCTTTCAGGATTTAAAAATCTTTCAAAAATTAGTCCATATTTAATTGGATCAATATCAGTTATTCCAATTGCATATGCAGCAATAGATCCAGCTCCAGATCCACGTCCAGGTCCTACTGGTATTCCTACTGATTTTGCATAATTTATATAATCCCAAACAATTAAGAAGTAATCTACATATCCCATTTTTTCTATAACAGAAATTTCATATTCTAATCTATCCATTACTTCTTTTTCAGGATTTTCACCATATCTTTTCTTTATTCCTTCATAACATAAATGTTTAAAATAATCTGCATGAGTCTCATATCCTTCTGGAACATCATAGTTTGGTAATTTAGTAACACCAAATTCAAAATCATAATTGCATTTTTCTGCAATTTTAACTGTATTTTCAACTGCTTCTGGAATTTCTGAAAAATAATCTGACATTTCTTCTGGTGATTTAATATAAAATTCATCTGTTTCAAATTTCATTCTATCTTCATCAGACATTTTTTTGCCTGTCTGAATACATAGCAATACTTCATGAAAATAACTATCTTCTTTTTTCAAATAATGCGCATCATTTGTTGCAACTAATGGAATATTAAGTTTTCTTGCAAGTTCAATTAATTTTTGATTAATCATAATTTGTTGTCTTAGCCCATTATGTTGAATTTCTATATAATAATCATCTTTAAATACTCTTTTATGCCAAAGAGCAATTTCTTCTGCTTTTTCTTGATTTCCTTGAATTAGAGCTTGACTTAAACTTCCTGCTAAACATGCACTTAAACATACTAATCCTTCACTATATTTTTCAAGTATTTCTAAATCAATACGTGGTTTATAATAAAATCCTTCAATAAATGATAGTGATACTAACTTTGTTAAATTCTGATATCCAACTTTATTTTTTGCAAGTAAAATTAAGTGATTATATCCACTGTCTATATTAGCTTCTTTATCAAATCTAGATCGTGTAGCAACATATACTTCACAACCTATAATCGGTTTTATATCATTTTTTTTGCATTCTTTATAAAAGTCAACAGCTCCATACATAACACCATGATCTGTTAATGCTATTGCTTTCATTCCTAATTCTTTTGCTCTCACAGGTAGGTCTTTTATTCTGCTCATTCCATCTAATAAACTATACTCACTATGAACATGTAAATGCACAAAATCAGACATATTTTTCTCCTTTTTTACGAAATATTTATATCATATATTTTTCATTTTATCAACAATATGATACTTGATAAGTAAGCTTTTAAGCTGAACAATAGCGGACATTTTTATATGTCATACTATATAAATTTATTGCAAAGTCCGCGTCTTTGTTCTGT
>CANQAH010000047.1 GCA_947588885.1 uncultured Clostridia bacterium | reverse complement strand
TTATCTATCATAAAACCCGATTAATAATTAATTTGAACAGCTGCGCAGCGACCAAACGTAGCGAGCCACGTCGAGCGAAGTGCGATTGAAGCAACTTACAGACTAGTTTTTTTCTAATCTGGAAGTTGCGACAGCAAAGCTTGAAAATTAATTATTATTAGGGTTTTTACGTATTGTAAATGATTAATTATAAAATTAATTTTCAATCTTACAAGCCTTATTTAAGCAAATTGAAAAAATATACACCTCATTTACCTTTCTGCTTAGCGCCTCTTCAAGCGCCTTTTTGTAAATATCCAACTGTACCCTGTATTTTTCAACCAACTCTTCCCCATTTTGAACAAAATCAGTTTTATAATCAACTAAAATCAATTTGTCATTTTCATCAATAAAATATAAATCTATAATTCCTTGTACTAAAATATTTTCACTTTCCTTTGTGTTATAAATCTCCTTAGTATCAATATATGTGTAAAAAGGCATCTCTTTGTAAATTTTCTTTGCACTCCTTACTTTTTTCATAAAATCAGATATAAGAATATTAAAAATTTTTTCAGGATTTATTGCATTTTTCTGCTGTTCAGTAATTATTTTTCTTGAATAAAGACCTTCAATAAAATCTTTTATTTCACTTAAAGTATACTCCTTTTGTAAATCCAACCTTTGTAAAACTAAATGTATTACAGTTCCAAGCTCAGCACCAGATATTTTTTCCTTTGAAACCGTAAATTTCGGTTTTATCTCAATCTTCTTTTTCTCTGAACTATTTTGCATTAACTCTTTTATTTTAGTTACACTCATTTTACTTTGAAGCCTTGTCATTTCTTCATGCTCATATTTCCAATTTAAAATTTTTTCAATCTTTTCATAGTCAATGTTATCCGCTTCTAAAGTTCTTTCATGCTTTTCGACATCATCATCTTCACTAATAATATCTTTTTTATGAATTTTATTTAATTCAATTGCTCCATTTCCATCATTGTTTAAATAAACTAACTCTATCCATCCTAAATAATTTCTATATTTTTTTAATAATAAATGATTAATCTTTCCATTTTCTTTCTCATAAATTTTTAGTAATTCTTTTTTTTCTTCTAATGACTTTTCTAGATCATTTTCAATTCCAGTTATTATTAATTTTTCCTTTGCACGAGTTAAAGCAACATATAAAATTCTCATTTCCTCAGCAATTGACTCATCTTTTGCCTTTATTTTTATAGCCTCTTTAGCTGCTGTCGAATATTGTATTTTTCTGTCATAATTAATATATTCCGGTCCAAATCCAATATCTTGATGAAGCAAAATATTATCACTCAAATCTCTTTGATTAAAATTTTTATCTGTTCTAGAAATAATTGCAACAGGAAATTCTAGTCCTTTGCTTTTGTGAATACTCATGATTCGTACAACATTTTCATTCTCACTAATTAACTTTGCACTACTTAAATCACTATTACTATTCTTAACTTTTTCTAAATATCTAATAAAATTAAATAATCCTTTAAAACTAATATTTTCGTATTCTTTTGCCCTTTCAAAAAGCATTTTTAAATTTGCTTTCCTTATTTCTCCATTAGGCATTAATGTGACATAATTATAATAATCTGTTTCATTGTATATTTTCCAAATTAATTCATTTAATGGTAAATATTTTTCTTGCTCTCTCCAATTTGAAATCATTTGTATAAATTTTTCTAATTTATTTTTTAATTCTATGTCTGAATCATCAGAATTTACATACGCTTTTATTGCATTGAAATAATATCCTTCTTTTTGTGCTAATCTAATTTCAATAAGCTCGTTATCAGAAAAATCACCTATAAATGACCTCATAACAGCAACAAGAGGTATATCTCTATATGGATTGTCAATTATTTTCAAAAGATTAATTATAGTTTGTATTTCTATTGAATCTAAATAATTTTCAGATTGATCACTAAATACTGGTATTTCTAAATTTTGTAATTCTTTTTCAAAAATATTGGCTACATTTGATGTGGCTCTAAGTAAAATTACAATATCTCGATATTCAATATTTCTATAACCTTTTTTTCTATCAAATACCTGATACTTTAATTTGATTAAATCCTGTATTCTTTTAGCAACGTATTTGGCTTCAATTTCAGTTTTTTCTAAAATTTCTTCGGCATTTTCTTCTTCATCTTCTTGATTTTCTTGCTCATCTTGTTTTAAGTCTATTAAATCTAATTCTGCTATCCCTGCATAATTTATATCTTCTATTGGTTGTTCATATGATGCAGCAAAATTTAAATATTCACTTTCGTCATACTCGATTTCACCAAAATCTTTGCTCATTATATCTTGAAATATCATATTAGTTACATCTAATATATTTTCTCTACTTCTGAAATTTTTAAATAACTTTATCTTCTGACCATAACTATTTTTTTCTATTCCATATTTTTCATATTTATCTAAAAATAACTCAGGTCTTGCCTGTCTAAACCTATAAATACTCTGCTTTACATCACCAACCATGAATATATTTTTTCCATTTGATATTGATGTAAGTATGTATTCTTGAACTAAGTTACTATCTTGGTACTCATCAATTGCAATTTCAGCAAATTTTTCTTCATATCTTTTAGCTACATTCGTTTTTATGTGTTCACCATTTTCATTTTTCTGAAGTAAAATATCTAACGCATAATGTTCAATGTCACTAAAATCCATAACATTTTTTGTTGATTTTTTTTCTTTAAAGTTCTCTGCAAATTGTAAAGTTACATATTTTAAATTTTCTAAGATAGGATACATTTCTTTAATATCTGAAATTGCTTCTTTTGTATCATATACAAAAGTTTTTTCTATTAATTTATTTAATCTTTCTCTAACTTTGTCTCTTGATTTTTTGCATTCATCTTTTAAGTCACTTACTATTTTTTTATCAGTAGGCCAATTTTTTAATTTTATACTTTGTGAATATTCATATGCTAAATCCCATTTATTAATATTTACAAACCCTTCTAATTGGCCAATATCATCTGATATTACTAATTCATATTTAGATAATTCTGTCTCTTTTTCTAGTTTGCTTTTTATATTTTTTAATATATTTATCTGATTTAAAATATCATCTCTAAAATCTTTTAGTAAAATTTTTCCCCATATTGTATCAGTAAAATCTTTTACTTCTTTTGCATTGAATATTTCTATTTTTTCATTTAACCATTCTTCTTGAAAAGGTGTACTTTGTATGTAATCATATATTTTTAAGACAAGATTTTTTAATTCTTCATCATCTTTATATCCAGTATATAATTCCACTAATTTATAAAATTTTTTATCATTTTCTATATACATTTTTTCAAATGTATCTTCTAGTGCTTCTTGTTTTAATAGTTCTAATTCCGTATTGTCTGCTATTCTAAAATTTGATGAAATTCCAATTTCAAAAAAATTGTTTCTTATTACATCTAGGCAAAAAGAATCTATTGTACATATACTCGCTTTATTTAATAAAATAATTTGCCTTCTTAACCTTGTATTTTGTGGATCTTTGTCAATTTCTTTATATAAAGCTGTAAGTATTCTTTCTCTCATTTCAGATGCTGCAGCATTTGTAAAAGTAACAACTAATATCTTATCTATATCTATTTGCTCATCTATTATTTTTCTTATTATTCTTTCAACAAGCACTGTAGTTTTTCCACTTCCTGCAGCTGCTGCAACAAGAATATTACTACCTTTTTCATTTATTGCTTGAGACTGTTCTTTAGTCCAATTTGTAGACATTTTTTTACCCTTTCATTAATTTTTTCATTAATTCATCTATTTTTTTTTTTCTGCTTTTTGTTTCATCTTCATCTATTTCAAACTTATTTTCTATAAAATTTAAACAATCTCCTTCTTTTATGTTTTCAGGAAATTGATCAATATTAAATTCTTCCATCTTACCATTATCTTGGTTTTCACATATAACTAAATTATTTTCAATTCTATCAATAATATATTTCATAAAAAAAATCCTTTCTTTACTGGATTATATCAATATATTTTTGATTATACAAGAAAAAGGCCCCAACCATTGTCGGGGCCTTGCGAAGGTATTGGTGTTATCTGTCTAATACTACAACATTTTCTAAAACAATTACCGGAATCGATAACAGTTTTTCATCTCGTGCTGCAAAGTAAATCGATTTACCTTCTAATATCACGCCATTGCTGGAAATAACAATCGGCTGTGGGATTTTGAAATTATTTTTTTTGATGAACGCTCGTGCTTTACTGTAGTTTTTGCTTTTCCGATATGTTGATGGATCTTTTGGAGCTTTTATTCTTTTTACGCTCTTATATTCGATCCACTCTACTGGCAAGTCAAATCCAGGAATTAAATGAGGACTATACTTTTTATGATTTTTTTCCGCAAGCCTTCTTCTATAGAATTTATCTTTTTCCGCTTTGCTCGACAATGTTCTCATTATTCTATATTCCTCTTCATTGAGGCTGCCCTTTTCTCTGTTGCAATTTGCGCATGCCGGTCCAAGATTATTGGTTATCGATATTCCTCCAAACTCTTTGGGATACAGATGATCCATCGTCATTTTGCATGGCTGAATTTCTCGCCGGCAATATTGACATATCTTTTTTCCCTTCAAGGCATATGTTATGTCTGACATAATTTTGTAAAATTCTCCACATCCTTTTATTTCCAGCACCCCATCTGACCGGATTCTTACATGATGGTCTTTGGTTGCTCTAACGTATCTTCTCGGTAATTCTATATTCATAGCTTACCTCCTTTCCAGTTAAGACGCGTTTCCGGGTTGATTTTATGTTAACATGTTTTTCTCTAAAAATCAACATTGATTTTTAATTTTTCTTATATTATAATCTAGAAAATAAGGAGAATTTATGATTTTATTTGATTTACCTGTTTATCAATTTATTATGAATGTTTTTGAACCAACATTGTTAACTACCTTCATTATGAGACTCTTTTCTACTCTTGCTTCTCCAATAGTTATTATTACTGCTATTTTGTGTGTTGCAGTCATTGTTAAAGACAAAAAATATTTTAAAATATTTTTTTTAGTTAATTTATGTGGTTTAATTCTTAATAATATAGTAAAAATATTAGTCCATCGACCTAGACCAGTTAATACGATGCTTATGTCTGTTGAAACTTCTTATAGTTTTCCGAGTTCCCATGCAATGATGTCAGTAGTTTTTTATGGATTATTGATTTATTATATATTAAAATTTGTTAATAAGAAAAAACTAAGATTTTTTCTTGTTTCCTTTATATCTGCAGTAGTTGTTTTTATTGGAATTAGTAGAATTTATTTAGGAGTTCATTATGCTACTGATGTCTTAGCAGGTTATATATTAGGATTAATATATTTAATATTAACTATAAAATTTTTTATCTCAAAGAATGATACGAAAAACAATACAAAAGTAAAAAATACTGTTAAAACAAAAAGTCTTCATAAAACAAAAAACACAAAATAATTTGTGTTTTTTTGTATAATAGGAAAATTCTCCGAATTTCCTATTATATAATTCTATTCTTTTTCCCAATGACTAGATGGATTTACGATTTCATCATCTTTTTTCATTTCAAAATGTAAGTGCGGTTCATCTGCAATTTCAAAAGCTGCACTATCACCTACTGATCCTATTGTTTGTCCTTTTTCAACTTTTTCTCCTTCTGTAACAAAATCTGCTGATAATAGATTAGAATATATTGTTTTATATCCATTTTCATGTGATATTGTCACTGTAGTACCGTATCTTGGATCATTTTTTATTGATTCTATAGTTCCTGCTTCAGATGCTACAACAGCACTTCCTTTTTCTGCTTTTATATCTATTCCTAAGTGTACTGTCCATTCCTTCAATGTTTCTGAATATACTAAACTTGAATCTGCAAAGTCTTTCGTAATCTCTCCTTCTACTGGAACTGAAAAATGTAATTCAACTGGTTTTGGAGTTTCTTGTGGTTCAATTTCTTTTGCTGGGGATGGCTTTGGTGTTTCTTGTGGTTCAGTTGTTGGAGTTGTATTATTTTGAATAGTATTATCTATTTCAACTTCATTTATACTTTTATCTTCACTTGTACTAACCATAGTTGCATCTGATGTAGTTAAATTATCAATTCTCGCTATTTCACTATTTGCCTGTTGTTTATTTTGATATAAAGATAATGAAAAAATTAATATAATTAGAGCAACTAATGTGCATATTCCTATTATATAATATTGTTTTTGCTTATCTAATCCTGAACTTTCATATCTTTTTCCTCTCATTTTTCTCCTCCTATATTTTATTGTTTATTACAAGTATTTACATTTTTGCTAAAAATATACGGAAGAATATTAATTTTTTATATTTTTAATTTCTATGTCTTTATAAAAGTGTTTAATTATTTCTTTATAGTCTTTTCCTTCCTTTGCTAAAGTATTGCTTCCTGTTTGACTTAATCCAACTCCATGTCCATAACCAATTACTTTAAATTTTATCTTATTATCTGCCTTTTCTATTGTAAAATTAGATGATCTTAAACCAAAAATACTCCTTGCTTCAACTCCAGAAATATTTTTATTTCCTATTTTTATTGTTCTTATTCGCATACTTTCTGTGTATTCTAATATTTCTATTGCATTTTCTTCATTCCAATCAATAGAAAAATCGCTATATTTCTCTTTCATTTTTTTCTCTATTTCTTCTGTTGTTAATTCAATTTCAGAATAGTATTGACTATAGTTATCTTCTCCACTTGTTTCAACAACTTGTAAATAAGGATAATTTGTTCCTCCCCACACATTTGCTGGGATTTCTGTACTTCCTCCACTATTAGAATGAAAAAAAGCATCGATTGGTTCTCCATTATATGTAATTATATCTCCTGCTGATGAGTATACTGCTTTTCGTATTTTTTCCCATTTTTCTTCTTGATTGTCTTCCCATCTTTCAAATCTTTTTTCTTTAGAAACCCATGCTTGACAGCATTTTGAGTCATCACACATATCTGCATTATTATGTTTTTTTCCATTTTGTATTTGATATAATGTGTAAGTTCTAGCTACAGTTGCTTGAGCTTTTAATGCTTCCATTTCGTAATCTACTGGCATTTCTCCTGCTACGACATTTACTAAATATTCTTCTAATTCCACTGTTTCAACAGTATTATCAGCTGTATGTAATAAATTAATTGTTTTGTACTTTACATTAAAATCAATTTCAGGTTCTTCTATTTCATTTTTGATTTCTTGAATATTTTCACTTATTTTGAATTTTTCAGTAAATGTAATTGGAATTATAAATAAAACTATAAGCATAGAAATAAAAAAGTATATTATATAATTTTTTTTAATTTTAGGAATTATATTTTTCAATTTGACTCCTTCATACTGGCCTTTAATTTTAATAATATTTTTTTCTCTATTCTAGATATTTGAACTTGACTCACACCATACTTTTTAGCAATTTCTGATTGTGTTTTATTATAAAAATATCTTAATAAAATTATCTTTCTTTCCTTTTCATTTAATATTTCTAATGCTTGTTTTAATACTATTTTGTCTACAGTTTTTTCTTCAGTATTTTCTAATTTTAATTGATTATACAAATTGTTTTCTTTGTTATTATCATATATTTCCTCATCTAATGATTTAACTTCATTTTCTAATTCTAATGCTAATAAAATATTTTCTTTTGTTTCTTTTAATTCTTCTGTCATTTTTTCTATTGTAAGTTCTTTTGAATTTTTTTCATACTCTTTTTTTAATAACTTAATTTTTGTATTCAATTCTTTCAAACTTCTACTAACCTTCACTATTCCATCATCTCTTAAAAATCTCTTTATTTCACCTAAAATATATGGAACCGCAAAAGTAGAGAGTTTAACTTCATAAGTTTTATCAAATTTCTTTATTGACTTAATTAATCCAATTGCTCCTATCTGGAATAAGTCTTCAGTTTCATAATGTCTATTTTGAAATCTTTTTACAATGCTCCATATTAATCTTGCATTTCTTTCTACAATATCATTCAACATTTGTGTATTTCCATTTTGTGCTTCTAAGATTTCATCTATTGTAGTTTCATACAAAATTTATCTCACCTAACTCTCGAGCATATTTTCTTCACTATGTATAATTTTTTTCATAGTAACTTTTGTTCCAAGTCCTAAGATTGATTCTACTTTTAATTCATCCATAAATGTTTCTACTATTGTAAATCCCATTCCAGACCTTTCTAATTCAGCTTTTGTTGTATAAAGTGGCTTTCTAGCCGTTTCTACGTCTTCTATTCCCTTTCCTGTATCTGAAATTTCTATTATTATTGTATTGTCTTTTATCATACTATGTATTTTTATCATTTCTTCAGGACTTTCATAAGCATGGATAATTGAATTTGTCACAATTTCAGATACTGCTGTTTTTATATCTGAAATTTCTTCTATTGTTGGATCTAATTGTGATGCAAAAGCAGAAATTGTAATTCTCGCAAATGCTTCATTACATGATCTGCTTTGTATTTCCATCCTCATTTCATTGTCATATTGACTTTTCATTTTTATCCTCCTCTATGATTGGAATAATTTTTAATATGCCCGTCATTTCAAATATTTTTCTTATATTGTTTTTTACATTTTTCATTTCAAGTTTTGCTCCAATCATTGATGCCGTTTTATATCTTCCTATTACCATTCCGATGCCGGCACTATCCATAAAAAACACATTATTAAAATCAAGTATAACTTTTTTAGGATTACGTCTTTGAATTTCATAATCTGCTATCCTCCTTAAATTTTCTGATTTATGATGATCAATTTCTTCATCAATCTCTAAATTCAATAGCTTGTCCTTCTCATTAAAATTAATTTTCATATACTTCTCCTTTAGAAATTTATATACTTATATTCTTTTTTTATTATGATTTTTCCTTTAGCGAATTTTGACAGATTGTAGACAATTTTCGACAATGAAAATAATGAAGAACAAAAGCGGACATTTATATATGTCATACTATATAAATTTATTGCAAAGTCTGCGTATTTGTTCTAAGTGCCAAATTTTTGTTAAAAAATTTGTGTACAAATTGGGCGAAGCCTTTATATTATAGGAAATTCGGAGAACTTTCCTATAATACAAAAAAAGACGAGCTTTTGCTCGCCTTTTTAATATTTTTTATTTCATATTATTTAATCTTTGATTTACACTTTCTAGCATATTTTTATAGTTTTCAAGTTTTTCTTTTTCTTCGTTTATTTTCTTTTCTGGTGCTTTTGAAATAAATCCTTGATTAGATAACATCTTTTCACATCTATCTACTTCTGATTCTAATCTTTTCTTTTCGCTTTCTAATCTTTCAACTTCTTCGTGTATATCTACTAATTCTTCAAAAGGTATAAATGCTTTTATATCATCTACAGCTATAGAAATTGCATTTTCTGGAATATCTTTTTCTTGTTTCTGAATTATAATTTCATTACTAAATCCTAATTTTTGTAGGAATTCTTCTGATTCATTTATTTCTTTTTCATATTTGTCAGTTACTATTATTAATTTAGTTTTCTTGCTTGGATGTACATTTTTCTGTGTTCTAATATTCCTAATTTCTACTATTAATTTTTTGATTTTTTCAATGAATTCTTCCTCTTTATCAAATACAAATTTTTCTCTAATATCTGGCCATTTAGCAACTATTAAATCTTCTGTTCCAAATACTATTAAGTTTTTGTATATTTCTGAAGTAATAAATGGCATGAATGGATGTAACAATTTTAATGAAGATGCTAGAATGTGGTTAAGTACATCTGTTACTGGTACTTTTATATCATCTTCTTCGCTATATATTCTTGTTTTTACCATTTCAATATACCAATCACAAAATTCATTCCATATAAAGTTATAAATTTTATCTAATGCTATTCCTAAGTCATAATTTTCAATATTTTTTGTAACATCTACTACTAATTTATCAAATTTATTTAAAATCCATTTGTCTTCTATTCTGAAATATTCAGGATCATATGCTTTATTTTTTTCAAAGGCTTCATAACAGAATTTTCTAACTTTTTCTTCATCTGCTGAATTACTAATTACAAATTTGGCTGCATTCCAGATTTTATTTGTAAAATTTGAAGCTTGTTCTAATTTGTCTGGCATGAATCTTATATCATTTCCCATTGTTGTTCCTGAAAGTAATGAAAATCTTAAACTATCTGTTCCATATTTATCAATAATGTCTAATGGATCTATACCATTTCCAAGAGTTTTTGACATTTTTCTGCCTTTTTCATCTCTCACAATACCGTGTACTAAAACATCTTTAAATGGTGGTTTATCTGTAAATTCCAATCCTTGTGTCATCATTCTTGAAATCCAAAATGTTATTATATCAAATCCAGTAACTAATGTTTGTGTTGGATAAAATTCTTTATAATCCTCTGATTCTGTATTTGGCCATCCTAATGTTGAAAATGGCCATAAAGCAGAACTAAACCAAGTATCTAGAGTGTCTTCATCTTGAACTAGTTTTGTGCTTCCGCATTTTTCACATTTTTCTGGTTGTTCTTTTGAAACAATAATGTTTCCACATTTTTCGCAATAATATGCAGGTATTCTGTGTCCCCACCATAATTGACGAGAAATACACCAATCTTGTATATTATCTAACCAATTAAAATATTGTTTTTCATATCTTTGTGGAATAAATCTAACTTCACCATTTCTTACACTATCTGCTGCTCTTTTTGCTAATTCTTTCATATTTACGAACCATTGTGTAGATACTTTAGGTTCAATTGTATTTTTGCATCTTTCACATTTTGCTACATTGTGAGTATAATCTTCTGTTTTTACTAATGCCCCTATTTCATCAAGCTTTTCAACTATTTTTTTACGAGCTTCTGTTAATTCCATTCCTTTATATTCAGGAACCAAATTTCCCATTTTAAAGTTTTCATCAAAAACTTCTATTATTTCTAAATTATGTCTTAATCCTGCTTGATAATCATTCATATCATGCGCTGGTGTAATTTTTACACATCCAGTTCCGAAATCTTTTTCAACAAATTCATCTGCAATTATTGGGATTTCTTTGTTCATTATTGGTAATATACATGTTTTTCCTACTAGATCTTTATATCTTTCATCATCAGGATGTACTGCTACTGCTGTATCTCCAAGCATTGTCTCAGGTCTAGTTGTAGCAACTTCAATATATTTATCTTCTGTTCCTGTTATTTTATATCTTATATGCCATAAATGAGATGCTTCTTCTTTATATTCTACTTCAGCATCTGAAATTGATGTATTGCAAC
>CANQAH010000046.1 GCA_947588885.1 uncultured Clostridia bacterium | reverse complement strand
TTTACTAGAATATTTACTCATAAAAAATGAACCCTCCTTGTTAAACTTTTTTGTCTAACAATTTGGGTTCACTTCAAAAAACTTTCCTATTATATAAAGGCTTTGTCTAATTTACACACAAATTTTTTAACAAAAATTTGGCACTTAGAACAAAGACGTGGACTTTAAAAGGTTCTAAGTAGTAAAAAATAATAATGTCCGCTTTTGCTATGTAATAGGAAAGTTCTCCGAATTTCCTATAATATAATGGCTTTGCCACAAATCCATACAAAATTTCTAAAGAAATTTTGGCTGGAGAACAATTGATGCGAACTTAAAATGATTCTAAATAGTAAAAATATCAATATTGTCCACTTTTTTTATATACTAGGAAAATGCTCCGTATTTCCTAGTATATAAAAAGCATTGCACTAAGATGAATACTATTATAAGAAAATTGATTAGAATAACTCATAATTAATACTGAAAAAGTAAATTAAAATGATATTGTCTTGTAATGTATGTAACAAAATAATTACAAATTATCATTTAAGATACAATTATTTACATTTTTCGACTCAAATGGTATAGTAATAAAAGATAAACGTGGTAGCGTTTTCATAAAGGAGGTTTTTATATGGGATTTATTAAAGCATTTGCAGGTGCTCTAGGAGGAACATTTGCAGATCAATGGAAAGATTTTTATGTTCCAATGCCTAATGTTCCAGGTACTGCTGCAATTTTTCAAGCTGTACCACAAGGAACAAATGCAGGTCGTGGAGAAAATACAAAAGGTTCTGAGAATATAATTTCTAATGGTAGTAAAATAGTAGTACCAGAGGGAACAGCACTTATAACATTACAAGATGGTGCAATTACTGGATGTATTACAGAACCAGGAGGATTTATATATACGAGTGATGATCCTAATTCAAAATCAATATTTGCAAGTGATGGTTTATTAACTTCTACACTTGGACAAAGCTGGGAAAGATTTAAATTTGGCGGACAACCAGGTGCACAACAAACAGCTTTCTATGTAAATTTAAAGGAAATTCCTAATAATCGTTTTGGAACTCAATCTGAAATTTATTGGGATGATGCTTATTTAAATGCACAAGTTGGTGCGGTAACAAGAGGTACATATACATTAAAAATTGTTGACCCATTATTGTTTATAAAAAACTTTGTTCCATCAGCTTATTTACAACCAAATGCACCAGTATTTGATTTTGCTGATATGGACAATGATGCAGGAGCTCAACTTTTCAATGAAGTTGTTGGTAGTTTATCTGCTGCATTTTCAAATTATACAAATGATCCTAGTAAAGGAAACCGTATTACAAAAATACAAGGAGACCAAATTGGATTTGCTCAAAGTTTATCACAAGCTGTTGAAGATGGATATCAATGGAAATCTGATAGAGGACTTGAAATAGTTAAAGTTGCTTTACAAGCTATTGAATATGATGAAGATACAAAAGCTTTATTAAGTGATGTTAAGAAAGCTGATGCATTAGCAGGAGCTAGAGGAAATTCATTTATGCAACAATCTGTTGCAAGAGGATTTCAAGCTGCTGGAGAAAATGGCGGAGGAGCAGGAGGAATGGCTTTCATGGGAATGGGAATGAATGCTGTTGGTGGAGCTGTAAGCGGATTACAACAACCAGTGCAACCTGCATATCAACAACCAATGTACCAGCAACCAATGTATCAACAACCTGCATATCAACAGTCTGCATATCAACAACCAATGCAGCAACCAGTTCAAGGTCCAATGCCAGGACCTGTACCAGGACCAGCACAACCTGCTGCACCAGTACAAGAACCAGCACAAACTACAGTACCAGTACAAGAGCCAATGCAAACTACAGTACCAGTACAAGAGCCAGTACAAACTGCAGTGCCAGGACAAGAGCAAGTACAAACTACAGTACCAGTACAAGAGTCAATGCAAAATACAACTCCGGTACAAGAAACTGTACCACAGCCAGTTCAAGAACCTGAACAACCTGTTGTACCTGTACAAGATCAAGTACAACCAGTTCAAGGACCAGCTCAAATGACAGAAGAAGATCCATATGAAAAATTAGCAAAAATGAAAAAATTAGTAGATCAAGGAGTTATATCTCAAGAAGAATTTGATCAGGCAAAACAAAAACTTTTGGGGGTGTAAATCATGAGTGAAGTTACAAATGATGAACCAAGAATTGTAAAAACAGATGAAGGCGCAAAAGATGGACAAAATAAATGCCCTAGATGTGGAGCTACAGACATATCTTTAAATGTAAAAACAGGGTTACTAAGATGTAATTATTGTAGATTTGAATTTGCTCCAGAAAAAGTAGAGGGAATGGAAACTGATATATCTAATCTTCAGGGTGAAGTTATGGGCTCTGGAGCTCAAGATATTCAACAGGATACTAATGATGTAGTGACATTTAAATGTAGCAGTTGTGGAGCAGAGGTAGTTATTGACACTTCTGAATCAACACAAGCTAGGTGTCACTGGTGTAGAAATACATTATCAGTTAATCAGCAAATACCAAATGGTAGTATACCAGATGTTGTTTTACCATTTAAAGTTTCTAAAGAAGAAGCTAAGCAACAAATTAATAATTTTGTTGGAAAAAGAAAGTTCTTTGCGCATCCTAAATTTACACAGGAATTTACAACAGAAAATATTATGGGTGTTTATTTCCCTTATATGGTTGTTGATGTTAATGCACATGCATCTATGCATGGTCAAGGAGAACATCAAATTAGAAAATATGTGAGAGGTTCAGGAAATAACCAAAGAGTGTATTATGATGCTGATTTATATGAAGTTGGTCGTGATTTTGATTTAGCTATTAATGGATTAACAGTTGAATCAAGTGCAGACAAACTTGATAAGCATTCATCATCAAAAACTAATAATGTTATTAATGCTATTATGCCTTTTGATATAGAGAATAGTGTTAAATGGAATTCAAATTATTTGAAGGGATATACTTCAGAAAAGCGTGATACTAATATTGAACAGTTACGTCCAATTGTTGATACTCAATCAAAAGATATTGCTAGATTTTCTGCAAATGATACTCTAAAAGAATATGATCGTGGAGTAAGATGGGATAGTGAAAATCTTTCTGTAAAAGGACAACAATGGAAAGCTGCTTATTTGCCGGTATGGTTGTATAGTTATAGACAAGTTATAGATGAAAAAAATTCTGTACTTCATTATGTTGCAGTTAATGCTAGAACTAAAGAAACTATGGGAAGTGTACCAATATATATGCCTAAATTATTAGGAATTTCTGCTGCAGTGGAAGCTTTAGGTATAATATTGATGATAATTACGGCAATGATGGAATTTAGATTAAGCTTTATATTCCTATTGACTGGATTTATATATTTCTTTTTAATGTATGTAAAATATAGAAATTCAGATGCTAGACATCATTATGAAACTGAGACGAGAACTAAGATGAGTAATTTACAAAAGAGTGATAGACTAATAAAAAGAGAAACAGGATTATCTAATTCTAAAATTTCAGGGGCAAATAATAAGAGAGTTTCGGGCCAATCAATTACTGAAAAAGCGATGAATACCATAACAGAAACTTTAGATTTTAAATAAAATATGTTTAACTTGGTCACATTTGTAAAATAATAAAGAGATTATAAGGCGCATACTATTTTTTATAGTATGTGCTATTTTTATATAATAGGAAATGCGAAGCATTTCCTATTATATAAAAATAGCATTGCCTTAAATCCACACAAAATTTCTAAAGAAATTTTGGCGGGCGAACAATGGACGCGGAATTTGTAATAATTAGTCAGATTAGACAATAAATTTAAATATTTCTTGACTTTTATTGTATTAGCATAATAAAATAGTTGTATAAAAATAAAGAAAAACTAGTAAAAATTTAACATATTTTGTATATATATTTGATAAGAATTAATTATAGTTTTGAAATTAATAAATGTTCAAAATTATTTTAACAAATAGAAAGGATTTTTAATTATATGAAAATACTCTTAGATGCAATGGGAGGAGATAATGCACCTGATGCTACTATAAAAGGCGCTGTTAAAGCAATTAATCAAATAAAAGCTGAAGTTGTATTAATAGGAAATGAAAATATTATAAGAGAAAAATTTAATGAATTTTATAAAAAAGCACCGAATGAAATTTCTGATAGATTAATAATAAAAAATGCTACAGAAGTTATAGAAATGGAAGATACTCCTACACTTGCTATAAAACATAAAAAAGATTCTTCTATGGTTGTTGGATTTAGAATGTTAAAAGTAGATGAAGGTGATGTATTTATTTCTGCTGGAAATTCAGGTGCTTTGCTTACAGGAGCTACACTTTTGGTTGGAAGAATAAAAGGAATTGATAGACCAGCTTTGGCAGGAATTTTGCCAGCATATAAAAGCCAGCTATTATTAATGGATGCAGGTGCTAATACTAATTGCAAACCAATTAATTTATTGCAATTTGCACTTATGTCTACGATTTATCTACGTAATACATTTGGAATTGAAAATCCAACTATTGGATTATTGAATATAGGAACAGAAGAAACCAAAGGAAATGATTTGACCAAGGAGTCATATTTATTATTAAAAGAAAATTCAGAAAAATTGGGAATTAATTTTGTTGGAAATGTTGAGGGAAGAGAAGCATTTTCAGGTGATATAGATGCTATTGTAACAGATGGTTTTACAGGAAATATATTCTTAAAAGCTATAGAAGGATTAGGAAAATTTGTTAAAAGATCACTTACAGAAAGCTTGAAAAAAAATGTATTTTCTACTATAGCTGCAATTCCGTCATTGCCTGCAATCAATAGGTTTGCGGCTTCAGTTGATTATAAATCATATGGAGGAGCATTATTTTTAGGAGTAAAAAAACCAGTTGTTAAAGCTCATGGAAGTAGTGATGAAGAATTATTTGAATTTACAATTAAGCAAGCAGAAAAATTTGTAGAAAATAAAGCTGTTCCTAAGATGATAGAAGAATTTGAGAAAATAAATAAAAATAATGCTTGACATTTTATAAGCTATAGAATAATAATATTACAGGTCATATTTAAAAAATGGAGGTGTACTAAAAGATGAATACAGAAGATGTTTTTGATAAAGTTAAAGATATTATAGTTGAACAACTTGGTGTAGCAGAAGCTTCAGTTACAATGGAAGCATCATTTATAGATGATTTAGGTGCTGATTCTTTAGATATAGTTGAATTAGTCATGGCTTTAGAAGAAGAATTCGATATTGAAATTCCAGATGCTGATGCTGAAAAAGTTACAACAGTCGGAGATGTAGTTGAATATATAAAAGAAAATGTTTAATTAGATAAAAAGGGGAGTAACTAAAAGTTACTTCTTTTTTTTTACAATAATAAAATTGTAATTTGAATTTTGTAAACAATTTTAAGAAATATTTTAAATGTAATATGAATTTAATTAATAAATTATCAAATATCACTTGATAAAAGTTCTATAAGATTATAAAATGCAGGAAGATAGGAAGTGTATTATGGAATTAGAAATTTTTGAAAAAAATATTGGTTATTCTTTTAAAAACAAAGAACTATTAAAAGAAGCTTTGACCCATACTTCATATGCATATGAAAATAAAGTAAAAAGTAACGAAAGATTAGAATACCTTGGTGATAGTATATTAGAATTTGTAATTAGTGAATATTTATTTTTAAATTATACAAATTTGTCAGAAGGAGAAATGACTAAAGTTAGAGCAAACGTTGTTTGTGAAGATAGTTTATTCAAAATTGCGCAAAAGCATAATTTTAGTGATTTCTTATATTTAGGTAATAGTGAAAAACACTCTCAAAATAGTAAAAAAGCACTTATGGCAGATAGTGTAGAAGCTGTCATCGCAGCTATTTTTTTAGATAGTAATATTGAAAATGCAAAAAAATTTATTGTTGAAAATTTAGAAAAAATGACAGAATTATCAAGTAAAAATGTTGGAATGAAAGACTATAAGACTGTTTTACAAGAAAGATTACAAATTAATGGAGAAGTAAAAATTCAATATAATGTTATAAGAGAAGAAGGTCCAGATCATGATAAAACTTTTGTTGTAGAAGTAAGTTGTGATGGAAAGGTCTTGGCTGAAGGTCAAGGAAAAAATAAGAAACATGCAGAAATGGAGGCTGCTAAATTAGCTCTTGAGAATTGTAATTTTAATTAGTTGTAGAGAGGGATGATGTAATATGAAGAAACAATATATAATTCCTATATTTGTTCCGCATTTAGGTTGCCCTAATGATTGTACTTTTTGCAATCAAAAAACAATTAGTGGGCAAACTAAGCAAGTAACACCAGCTGATGTAAGAAAAACAATAGAGTATTATTTAAAAAATTTTAAAGAGGAGAATAAAAATATTGAAGTTGCTTTTTTTGGAGGCAGTTTTTCTGGAATTGAAAGAGAACATCAAGAAGCTTTATTAAAAGTAGCACATGAATACATTATTTCTAAAAAAATTGACAGTATAAGAATTTCAACAAGACCAGATTATATAGATAAAGATGAATTAAAATTTTTAAAAAAATATGGTGTTAAAACAATAGAATTAGGAGTTCAATCTACAAATGATTATATTTTAAAAAGATGCAAAAGAAATCATACTTTTGCTGATGTAAAAAAAGCCTCAAGAATGATCAGAATGAGAGGTTTTACGTTAGGTCATCAAATGATGGTAGGATTACCAGAAAGTAATTTATTAGATGAGATTCGTACAGCAAAAGATTTAATAAAACTTAAACCAAAGATTGTAAGAATTTATCCAGTATTAGTTTTAAAAGGAACTGAATTAGAAAAGGAATATGATGAAGGTACATATATTCCACTTTCAGTTGAACAAGCTGTTGAAAGATGCAAAGAGCTATGTTATTTATTTGAAAAGAAAAATATAAAAGTTATTAGAATAGGATTACAGTCAACAGATACGATTTCAGATATATCAAAAAATGAGAATAGTGAAGTTGTAGCTGGACCATACCATGAAACTTTCAGACAATTGATAGATTCATCAGTTATGTATGATAAGATTGTTAATATTATAAAAAGTTATAATGTTAAGGTAAAAGAAGTTGAAATAATAACGAGTCCAGAAAATATTAATAATGTAGTAGGATATAAAAAAGAGAACATTTTAAAATTGAAAGAGTATTATGATGTAAATGCAAAAGTAAAATCTGATGATAAAATAAAAAATGGAAATATAAAAATTGTTATAAAGAAAATATATACAGACTTTTTAGATGAAAATGAAAATGTATAAAAGAATTGTAAACACTTATACTAAAAGTATAGGTGTTTTTTATGAAAAAAAGTAAATTAATTAAAGATATGTTATTAACAATACTTGGAACTTTTTTTGCTGGATTTGGAATGGCCAGCTTTTTACTTCCAAACAAGTTATCTTCAGGTGGTTTTACTGGGATAGCAACAATATTTTATTATCTTTTTAATTGGAATGTTGGTGCTGTGGTTATAATTTTAAATATTCCATTTTTTATTATAGCTTTTTTGAAATTAGGCAAGAAGTTTTTATTGAAAACTTTTATTGGAACTTTTTTATTATCTATTTTTTTAGATATTTTTGAATATTTGCCATTGCTTACACATGATAGATTATTATCATCAATATATGGAGGTGTGTTAGTTGGGATAGGGACTGGTTTTATTTTTAAGGCACATACTTCAACTGGTGGAAGTGATTTGATTGTACAAATTTTACGTTCATATAAAGTAAAAATAACAAGTGGAAAATTATTAAATATTATAGATATAAGTGTTGTTGCTCTGAATGTATTATTTTTTAGAGAAGTTGAAATAGGTTTATATTCGGCAATTGCTATACTTTTAGATGGAATGATGATCGATATTATTTTTGAGGGAACTAATTTTTCAAAATTGGTTATTATTATATCAATGCAAAATGAAAAAATAATTGAAATGCTAAATAGCGAGTTAGATAGTGGGGCAACTGAGTTATATGGAAAAGGTGCTTATTTACATGAAAATAAAATGATAATTATGAGTGTTATTAATAGGAGAGAAATTCCAATTTTAAGAGAAAAAATAAATGAAATTGATAAAAAAGCTTTTTTAATTGTAACAAATGCGCGTGAGGTTTATGGGTTAGGATTTAAAAATATTGAATAAAATAAATGCAAGTGATAAATAAAATTTCACAATTTAGGACTTTTAAATTTGTTTTTAGTATTATATTATAAGAATGGAATATAATTTCAAAAAAGGAAAGGTACAAAATGAAGGAACAAAAATTAATTTTGAAGAATGTTGATTGTTTTGAACTTGATCATATATTTGATTGTGGTCAATGTTTCAGATGGAATAAGCAGGAAGATGGTTCTTATATAGGTGTTATTGGTAGTGGGGTACTAAAGGTTTCTAAAAACAAAAATGATGTTATATTTGAAGGAATATTATCAGGTGACATTAATTCTATTGTATATGAATATTTTGACTTAGAAACGGATTATAATCAATTTAAGGATGTATTATCAGAGGTTGATGATAATATGAAAAAGAGTATTGTCTTTGGATCTGGAATTAGAATATTGAATCAGGATTTATGGGAAATGATTATTTCTTTTATAATTTCTGCTAATAACAATATTCCTAGAATAAAGGGTATAATAGATAGATTATCTAAAAAAGTTGGAAAAATGGTTGAATGGAATGGTGTTGAATATTATTTATTTCCAACTGTTGAAGAGCTTTCAAAATTGTCTGTTTCAGATTTAAGAGCATTAGGAACTGGTTTCAGAGATAAAAGAATTTATAATACAACTCAAATGGTTCTTAAAAAGGAAATTGATCTAGAAAAATTAGAGAGGTCAAATGATACAGAAAAGATTAGAGAAGAGTTATTGAAACTAGATGGAGTGGGTGAGAAGGTTGCTGATTGTATAATGCTTTTTGCACTTAAGAGGTTTGATGCTTTTCCAATTGATGTTTGGGTTAGAAGGGTAATGAATACTTTATACATACATAATGAGGATGAAACGAAAGTTAGCAAAAAGGATATTAAAGAAGCGGCAAATAATTTGTTTGGAGATATTCAAGGAATTGCTCAACAGTATTTATTTTATTGGGCAAGAAGCAATTTTTAATTTTAAAAATTTAAATTCTAAATTTTGAAGTTTAAAGTTGGTTAATAAAAAAGTAAAAATGTTTTTGTCTTCCTTGCTGTTGCAGCTTCCAAATTATAAAAAACTAGTTTGTAAGCTGCTTCAATCACACTTTGCTACGCTACGTTTGATAATTGCGTGCAAGAAAGAAGTATTTTTAATTTTTGATACAGGTTAATAAAAAAGTAAGAATGTTTTTGTCTTCCTTGCTGTCGCAGCTTCCAAATTATAAAAAACTAGTTTGTAAGCTGCTTCAATCGCACTTCGCTTCGCTACGTTTGGTCGCTGCGCGTCAGAAAAAAACATTCTTACTTTTTTATTATAAAGATAAGTGTAGAAAATTTTTTTATTCTCTTAACTGTTATAGTTTTCAAATAATAAAAAACTAGTTTGTAAGCTGCTTCAATCGCACTGCGCTTTGCTACGTTTGGTCGCTGCGCGTCAGAAAAAAACATTCTTACTTTTTTATTATAAAGATAAGTGTAGAAAATATTTTTATTCTCTTAACTGTTATAGTTTTCAAATAATAAAAAACTAGTCTGTAAGCTGCTTCAATCGCACTGCGCTTTGCTACGTTTGGTCGCTGCGCGTCAGAAAAAAACATTTTTACTTTTTTATTAACCTGTACGAAGAATTAAAAATAATTGAGAAAATATTTTAATTAAATCTATTTTTTATGGGAATGATAAAAAATAGAGGTGATATAATGAGTTCAATTTGGATAAACTCTTTAGATTATAAAAATTCTTTTGATAGATTAGCCAATGATATTGAGACTGATGTTTGCATTATAGGAGCAGGAATATTCGGATTAACTGCTGCTTATTATTTAAGTAAAATTGGTTATAAAGTTGTTGTTATTGACAGAGGAGAGGTTGCAAGAAAAACTACTGCAAATACAACAGCTAAAATTACTAGCCAACATGGACTTATTTATAAATATTTAATAGATTCTCAAGGAAAGGAACTTGCGAAACAATATCTTGATGCAAATGAAGAAGCTATAAGAAACATAAAAAAGATAATTGATGATGAAAAAATCGATTGTGATTTTGAATTTCAAGATAGCTATGTATATACGACAGATAGTAAAGAAATAGGAAAGATAAGGCTAGAGAATGAATCTGTTAATTCGCTTGGATTTAAAAGCGAATTAGTTACTGATACAGAGTTACCTTTTGAAATTCTTGGAGCAATTAAATTTCCGAATCAAGCACAATTTAATCCTTTGAAATATGTAGATGGTCTTGTTAAGAGCATATTCAATAATTCTGGAGAAATATACACAAATACTATTGTATATGATGTAGATGAAAAAGATGGTAAATTAGTGACGTATACAAAATATAATAAGGTAAAATCTAAATATGTTGTAATTGCATCACATTATCCATTTGTGAATAAACTTGGTTACTATTTTTTGAAAATGTATCAGTCTACTTCGTATGTAATTGCAGCAGATATAGGGGATAAATCTTTTAATGGGATGTATATAAATACAACTGACCCAATTTTTTCATATAGATTTGCAGATTTTTACGGGAAAAGAATTTTATTAGTTGGTGGTGCAGATCATAAAACTGGTGCTAACATAGATCTTTTAAATGCTTATCAAATATTAGAAAATGAGGTTAAAAAATATTATCCAAAAGCAAAGATCCTTTATAGGTGGAATACAGAGGACTGTATAACTTTAGATAAAATACCATATATAGGAGAGTTTTCAAACTTTATGAATAATGTATTTGTTGGAACAGGTTTTAATAAATGGGGAATGACATCTTCTAATGTGGCAGCAAATATAATTAAAGATAAAATAATTGGTTTTAAAAATAGTTATGAAGATGTTTTTAAATCAACTAGACTTCATCCAGTAAAAAATGGTGCAGAATTTGGAAATATGATCAAAGAATCTGCTAATTCTCTTGTTTTGAATAAATTTAAAATTCCAGAAGAAGACATTAGACAAATAAAAAATGGGGAAGGGAAGGTTTTGGAATATGATGATGACAAAATTGGAGTTTACAAGGATGAATCAGGAAAGGCACATGTTGTGAAACCTATATGTACTCATTTAGGTTGCTTACTAAATTGGAATAATCTTGATAAAACATGGGATTGTCCATGCCATGGTTCAAGATTTGACTATACAGGAAAAAATCTTTATGATCCTGCAATAAAAGATCTAGAAAATTATACGTTTTAAATTAGTATATTGAGTATATAAAAAGATATGCTTTAGTCACATTTTATATTATTAGAGACTAAAAGCATATCTTTTATTATCTAATAGGAAAGTGCTGCGCATTTCCTATAATATAAAGGCTTCGCCACAAATCCACACAAAATTTCTAAAGAAATTTTGGCGGGCGAACAATTAACGCGGA
>CANQAH010000045.1 GCA_947588885.1 uncultured Clostridia bacterium | reverse complement strand
TTGGCACACAGAACAAAGACGCGGACTTTGCAATAAATTTATATAGTATGATATATAAAAATGTCCGCTTTTGTTCTATAATAGGAAAGTTCTTTAAATTTTTCTATTATATAAAAATAACTCAAACTTATTTGCATTCATTACCAGAAAATAAAAAAATGTAGTAAATATTTTTGATAAAATAGAAAACCGAGTCGTTAAAAAGTAGTTAAATTAAAAGAAACATAGAAAGCCAATTTTGTTGTAATCGTTGCTATTCTATGTTTCTATTAATTTGGTACCGGTGGTGGGACTCCCCTACGGGCCGCGTCAGAAAAACAGTCCACTGGACTGTTTTTGCCTTCGTTTCAGCTGGTTCCCGTCCAGCTCGAAACTTGGCACCTTCCTTTTCGAGCCCCACTTTTACTGTTACATCAAAAAAGAATAGCTGTGCTATTCTTTTTTCTGGTACCGATGGTGGGACTCGAACCCACATGGTTTCCCGCATGATTTTGAGTCATGTGCGTCTGCCAATTCCGCCACATCGGCATTTTTACTTGCTTTTAAATAATAACAAATTTAGTATCTAAAAGCAAGCTTTTTTATGTTTTTATTTTATTTAACAAATGTTCCTCTAAATGTTACATTATGTCCGCAATATGGTGAATATCCATCCTCAGATTCATCTTCTATTACAATTCCTCCATCTGCTATGTGAAATATAACTGTATAATTATATTGTCCTCCCTGTGATTTTCTCTCTACATATGCAAAGTTACCGTCAGAAGTTTCTTTTGCTGTTCCTTGAAGCATTCCCATGTTTGGATATCCTGCTGCTGTCATATAAGTACAATTTATTTCAAAATCAAATGATCCTTTTTTCGAATTTGTTATTGCAATGCTTCCGTCGCTTCCTCTTTTATATGTTCCCTCTGCCACTTTAGTTTTTGGATTACTTGCGAACTTAACATCTGATAATTTTCCTTCTGTTGATGAACTAGAAGCTTGGTTATTACTTGGTGTTGATGATGCTTTTGGTGTTGGGGTTGGTGTTGGAGTTGGAGTTGCACTAGGTGTTGGGTCACTTTCTGTACTTGTTGACATATTATAATTAAGTTTTAATTCTTCTACTGAATAATCTTTTGAAATATTAATAATTAGAGATTTTGTGCAAGACCATTGTCCTCCTGAGTGCTGATATTCTACAATTACGCATAAATCTCCATCTTCATTAAAAAATAAATTTTTTAGTTCTTCTACATTTTTTTCTAAATCTGATTTCCACTCAGACTCAGATTTTTCATATCCCATTCCAGACCAACTTGAATTGCCATAAGATTTCTTTTCTTTTTCTATTTGTGAATTAAAATCATCTGTTGCTGCTTTTTTCACATTAGTTATAACATCTGATTTATTTAAGTTTTCGTTTTCTAATATTTTATCTGTTGTTAATCTACTACCGTTTTCAAGATTTACAACATAGCTTGAAGCCCAAACACTTTCATTTCCGCCTTTTTTTACAAATAGTGATAAATTTCTTTTATTTATATTATATGAATAAGAAATATCTACCAATTCCATGTTCTCTAGATTTGGCTCATCCTCTTCTGTAAATCCATAATTTTCTTCTATATCAGCATTTATTTTTTCAGTGTCTGCTGAATCAATATTTAATGCTGGATACTCATATTTAGCACCATATTCATCAACGTATTTACGAACTGAATAAACTATAGGTTTAGTATCATCTTTTTTCTTTAAATTCTTTAATGATCTTAATCCTTCTGCTTTTTCTTTTACTTCGTCAGTTATTAAATCTTCTGTTATTACATATTCATTTTTTGCTCTCTCTAATGCTTCTTTTTTATCATCACTAGAAGCATTTTTATCAAAGTCAACTATTCCACTATAATTACCTTCTACTTCAAAATAATCTTCACCATATATTTTATCTTCTAGTAGTTCTGTTTTATATTTACTATCTGATAAATTTACGTCATATTTAGAACTTGTAAAATACCAGGCATAATCATCATTCTCAGCATCATACAATAATTTTAAATTAGCTTCTGCATCATCCATTGTAAGATTTATAGTATTTACTTCGTTTTTATCATTAATCTTGTAAATGTGTGCAATTTTTCCTTTTATCTTTTCCATTCCATATAAAATAAGTTCTGGAATACTATCTTTATCTAAATCACATAATTGTATTTGAATTTCGTCTATGTCTTTAAGTTTTTCTTCATCATTTAATTCATTAAGATATAATTCTTCCCATTTTGCTGTTTCTTCTTCACTATCTTTGTTAAGAAGTTTTGGAATTACAAATATTCCAGCAACAATCAATGCAATTAATAAAATTATTCCAATTGTAACTGAAATTATAATTATTTTTTTCTTTTGCATTTGTTTATCACTCCTTTTTTACATTTTATTTGGCATTTGGATTCCCAATAAATTAGCACCTGTTTTTAATACACTACCAACACTATTATTTAATGCTATTCTAGCATTTTTAATTTTTTCATCATCAACTAATAATTTATTTTCATTGTAAAAATTATTATAGTTTTGTGATAATTCTATTAAATATCTTGCAAGTATTGATGGCTCATTTTTTTCAGCAGTATTTAATAAAGTATCTGAGAAATTATATAATGTTTTTATTGTTTTTATTGCTGTTTCTTCTTTTAATTGTGAAAAATCTACTTCATCAATTAATGGTGAAATTCCAGATTTTTCTTGTACGCTTTTAGTCCTTACATATGTATATTGTATATATGGTCCTGTCTCTCCCTGGAAATTTAACGCTACACTCCAATCAAAAATTTGGTCTTTATTTGTTGTTGTTGAAAGTGTATTAAATATTATTGCTGCAAGTCCAACTTTTTTAGCGACATCATCTTTTCCTTCTAGTTCTTGATTTTTTTCAGTAATAATTTCATTTGCTTTATTTATTGTTTCTTTTAGTAGTTCTTCAATTTTAACAACATTTCCTAATCTTGTAGACATTTTTCCTGTTGGTAAAGCAACCATTCCATATGATACGTGTGTTAAGCCATTATAATATTTTTCATCAACTATATATTTTGCAACAGCAAAAACTTGCTTAAAATGTAAATTTTGTTCATATGCAACAACATACAAGCATTTATCAAAATCATATGTTCTTGCCCTATATAAAATTGCAGCTAAATCTCTTGTCGCATAAATTGAAGTACCATCTGTTTTTTTGATAATACATGGTGTATTGATTCCTTCGTCCTCTAAATCTACTATTTTAGCGCCTTCTGACTCAACTAATTTTCCTTTTTTCTCTAAAATATCTACTATTTCTTGCATTTTATCTGAGTAAAATGCTTCTCCACTTAAAGAATCAAATTTTATATCTAATAAATCGTAAATTTTATAAAATTCCTTTAAACTTAATTCCTTAAATCTTTCCCAAAGGTCAGTACAATATTTGTCACCATTTTCTAAAAGTTTAAAGTTTTCTCTACATGCATCTAATACTTTTTCATCTTGCTTACATAATTCGTTAATTCTTACATACATATCCATCATTTTATTTATTGGATCGTCTTCAAGGTTATATTCATTTTCCCATAGTTTATATGCTTCTATCATTTTTCCGAATTGAGTTCCATAATCTCCAAGATGATTAATACCTATTGTATTATATCCTAAAAAATTATAGATTTTATATAAAGCATTTCCAATTAATGTAGTTCTTAAATGACCAATATGAAAAGGTTTTGCAATATTAGGTGATGAATATTCAACTATAATATTTTTACCATTTCCAACTGTGCTTTTTCCATATTCATCTTTTTTTACTGCAATTTCTTTTAATACTTCTTCTGCCATTTTATTAGTATTTATATAAAAATTTAAATAACCTGATTTTTCTTCAATTCTTTCAATGTATTCATCTGTTGAAATTTTTTCTTTTATTTCGTTTGCAATAATAGCAGGTGATTTTTTTAGTTGTTTTGCTAATTTAAAGCATGGAAAAGCGAAATCCCCCATTTCTCTTTGTGGTGGGATTTCTATATATTGAGATAATTCATCTTTATTTATTCCTGTAGCTTTTTCTATTTTTTCTGAAATTAATTTGTTGTAATTTATCATATTATCATCTCTTTCTTTTGCTTGTTATATTAGTCACCTAAACAAATTCCTATATCTCTTGCTGTTTTTACAAGTTCATGATCTAATGTAACAAGTCTAACATTACTGTCTACTGTTCCTCCTTGTACAGCTCCAATTTCTTTATTGTTTCCTATAACATCTTCTAGTGGAACTGATGAAAGTTGCCCATTTTGAATTACAGTTAAAACTCCGAATTTTTCTTCCATAGCTAATTCCATTGCCTTAGCTCCATATTTTGTTGAAAGAACTCTATCATATGCTGTAGGTGTTCCACCTCTTTGCATATATCCAAGTACTGTACATCTAGCTTCAAGTCCCGTTAACTCTTGCAATTGCTTTGCTACTTTAGGTCCAATTCCTCCGAATTTTACACTAATTCCAGCTTTTGCATCTACTCCTTCTGCTGCATATGTTTCATTTTCGCCATCTTTTGAAATTGCACCTTCTGAAACAACAACTAAACTAAATGTTTTGTTTCTGGCAATTCTTTTCTTTATAGCTTCAGCTGCTTTATTAATATCATATGGTATTTCTGGTATTAATGCTACATCTGCTCCGCCTGAAATTGCTGATTCTAAAGCAATCCATCCTGCAAATCTTCCCATAACTTCAAGTACCATTATTCTGTGATGTGTTTCTGCTGTTGTATGCAATCTGTCTATAGCTTCTGTTGCAACTGAAACAGCAGTATTGTATCCAAATGTAATATCTGTGCATGCAACATCGTTATCTACTGTTTTTGGTACACCTATTACATTTATTCCTTTTAAGAACAAGTCTCTAGCAGATTTTTGTGTACTATCACCACCAAGTGTAAATACACAGTCAAAACCTGCTTCTTTTACATTTCTTACGCATTGTTCTGATAAATCTTCATATGTAACAGATCCATCTTCATGAACAACTTTATAGTGGAATACTATTGTATTGGTTGAAGATCCAATTATTGAACCACCTTTTGCAATAATGCCAGATGCTATTGGATTTCCATCAAGTCTTATATAATTATTTTCGACTAATCCTTTGTATCCATCTATGTATCCATAGCATTCAATTCCATTAGTCATTGCAGTTTTCATTATTGCTCTTATAACTGCATTAAATCCGGCTACATCTCCGCCATTTGCTAATATAGCAACTTTTTTAATCATTTCTTTTGTCCCCCTTGACATATGTCTTATTTTGTTTTTATAACGTCATCTTTTTCTTCTGCTTTTTTTGTCTTTATATATTTGTAAATAGTATATATGATAAATGGAATTTGTCCAAAAAATCCAATTATTATTAGAGGTTTAATCATTACATAAGCAAGAATTACTAAAATTAAAATTCTCATTAAAACTGATAACCACTTTTTTATATCTTTCCATATTCTATCTATTACCCATCCACTGAAAATGTAGTACATTATTATTCCAATAAGTGGACCAGATATAGATAGTGTATACATCATTATGACAGTTAAATTTGAATATTTGAATATAAGTTCATATGGTTCTGCCATTTTTTGTGCTATTTCAAGTGCTTGCTCTTTTGTTGCATACTCACTTTTATCCTTTCCTTCCTGCGCAGCTCTTTCCTCAATTCTTTTATTATATTCTTCTTCTGATGATGCCTGAATTATTTCTGTTGTGTTTTGAATCTTTTGATAATCTTCTCTTGTTATATTTGTAACAAACACTCCTAAAATTGTTGATATGATAATTATTACAGCCATTATAATTATTCTTATCTTATATTTTTTTGACTCTAAATTCATATATACTACTCCTTGCATATTATTTAGCTATTTGATTATATATTATATATATTTTTTTTGCAATAATTATTTATTTGTTATATTTATGTTTTTACTTTCAATATTAAACTCTCTTTCTACAATATTTTGAATTTGTGCAACTTGTTCTGGTAGTAGTACGTCAGCCTTTACGATAACATTTATTCCTTCTAAATTTTTTAAAATTAAAACATCTTCAAAGCCTTTCAATTTTATTAAATTTTCTGCGACTTGTATTGATTTTTTTTCATTTGTTATATTAGTAATTTCATTTTGTGCAATTACTCTTTGGTCACTTGATATATTACTGTTTTCTAGTATATTTTCATATATTTCAAGTGTTTCTGAATATGTATTATTTCTTTCCATTTTTGCTTCAGTAAAATAATTATCCTGTTTTGTTATTTCATCTGTTTCTTCAACTGTTGCTGAAGTTTCAATGCTTTCATTTTCTTCTGTTGTTTCTTTATTGATACTGTTATCACTTTCAGAATTTTCAATTGTATTTCCATTTACTAATGTTGCCTCACCTAAAGCTGTTTCTGGATAATTTTGAATATCAGCAACTTTATCAAAATTACTATCTGTTCTATAGCTAAAAAATCCAATTGCCATCAGAAGTATGGCAATCACAATAAGTGCAGCCTCCTTTTTCTTTATAATTGTAATCTTTTTTAATCCATTAAAATTCTTAAATTTTTTCATACCTTCTCCTCTCACAAAATTTAGGAACATTGTTTAAAAAATCTATTTATATATATAATTACGTTCTAATAAAATTTGCATAGAAAATTTTTTCAGCTATTATTTTACTCACTTGCTTTCAAAAACTTGTATCTTATGACTAGCAAGCCCTGTTGCCGCTTCCACTGCATTAATGATATTTTCTTTTACAATAGAATCTGAAACTCCTTTTGCTGTAATTACTGCTCCTTCAATCTTAGGTAATACGGTCTTTTCAGTTATTGGTGTCTGTGATGAATCTGATATGATTTCTTTATTATTATTAAAACTTTCTATTGTCCTTGTTCCACCTTCATTGTCAGTTTCTTCTGTTGTACTCTGTGAAGAACTTTCATTATATAAAGGCACTAGTTTCTCAGTTTCACTATACGTAATTAATACTTTTACATCTTCTACACCTTTTATATTACTCAAAATTTCTTCTAATTTCTTTTCTATGTCATTTTCGATAGATGTTTTAGGATTTATATTTATTTCACTTGAGGTTGTTTCTTGTTTTGGCTTTTTATTATCTTTAAAAATTACATTTATACTTATTAACACAATTATTAATAATACAAGTGCAAATACAAGATTTTCGATTTTTTTCTTGTTGCTTTTATTTTCGGTTTTTATAAGTGATGTTATTTTTTCTTTAATCATTTTAACTCTCACTTTCTAAGGAAATTTTTGATTCTTCAATTTCGTATGAACTACTGATTTCCTGTTTTAGTTTATTTATTTCTTCTGGATTAATTGATGAGTCTTTTGAAATTATTACTTTTTCAATTGATGAAGAATCTTTTTCATTAAATTTTTTTACTTTTAAATATAATTTTTCTATACTAACTTCTTCATTTTTATATTTTATTTCTGCATCAATTGAGCTTAATTTATATCCTTTTTGTTCAATATATTCTGAAATTGTTTCTTTTAATTTTTCTTTGTATGCAATTTCAATTTGCTTGTCATAATTAATTTGAATCATATTTTCATTTATTTTATTTGAATCTTCTAATTCTTCAATTGTTTTATTAATATCTACCTTATTAAATTTTTTTCCTATTATAGGTGAAATCAATACATATATGATAAATATTCCTGATACAATTTTTATGTATTTTCTATTACTGCTATTAGGCAATATCATTTCTATCATTATTATGATAATTAAAGTTATTATTAGTTGTTCTGCCCATGACGTTAAAAAATCAATCATTTTCTATTCCTCTTTCTTTTATGTTGGTATTCCTACTTTCATAGTTATTGTTACACCAATAATTAGCATTACAATGACTGTTGCAACTGATGCTAGAAGTACTTTACATGAATCACCCATTTGTTCTAATACATACACTATTTTTTTATCTGAAACCATTTCTGCAAGTCCACCTGCGAAATAAAAAAACATCATCGTTATTCCTATTCGTATTAATGGAGTCATTCCAATGAGTATTATTACAAACATTCCTATTGCGCCTACTGCATTTTTCATAATATTACTGCAGCCAATTACTGATTCTACGGCATCTCCCAAAATTTTTCCTACAACTGGAACAAATGTAGAAACAGCAGTTTTAGTTGTTTTGCTTGTTAACTGGTCTACGCCTTTTGTTAAATTACTTTCCATTGATAATAAGCAAGTAAAAATTGTCAGTGAAATACATAATATCCATATTATGCTTGTTTTCATGTACTTTGCTATTTTATTCATATGTATTTCGTCAGAAATATTTGATATTATTCCAATTACTGTTGCAATTATAATTATTGGTATTACAAATTGATTTATAAAATTGGTTACTATATTTAGAATATTAGAATATATTTTCATCAATATTGTTATTAAAAAAATTATTTGAATAAAGTAACCTATTTTTCCTGTCTGTTCATTTCCTAAATTTTCGCTTATATTTTTTAAAATACCATGTATTATAATAACTAATAGTATTGATATTACCATGTTAACTGATTCTTTTAATTCTTTTCCAAGAATTATACCAAATGCATTTATAATTATATTTTTCGAACTTTCTCCTTTTAATGATTTTACAAATATTTCATCTAAATCAATTTCATTTCCTATAACTTTTTCCGATTCTGATATAAATTTATCTATATTTAAATCATTTGTTTGACTTTGTAATAGTTCCTCATTAGATGCATAATTTGTTTTTGCTATAAATATGATTATTAAAAATACTAGTATCGATATTTTCTTTTGCATTTTTCACCTATCTATAAAAGATTTAACAAAGTTTCTAAAAGTCCACTAATTATAGGCATTGATATTCCTATAATTAGAACTTTTCCTCCTAAATCAATTTTAGTTGCAATTGCATTTTCTCCACTATCTTTGCAAATCGAAATTGCAAATTCAGTTAATATTGCTATTCCTGTTATTTTTAATAAAATCGACACAAATTCATTTTTTATATTTAATCTTTTTGACAAATTCATAATTTGATTAATGAATGAAGCAATGTTTTGAGATACTAAAAAAAATATAAGTATTCCCACAACAATTGATATGTACATTTTATATTCTGGTCTATATTCTTTTAATAGCACTGCAATTATTACACCACTAAAACCAATACCAATAATTTGGATTATCTCCATATTAAAATCCTTTCATCTGTTACAAATTGAATAATGTTCGTACTGTTGTAAACAAATTACTTATTTCATTAATAACAATTGATAATACTATTACGATTCCAGCAAGTGTTGTCATCATTGCTTGATCTTCTCTGCCCGCTCTTACCAAAACTTGATTTAGTACAGCAACTAAAATACCTATTGCTGCTATTTTAAATAATAAGTTAATATCCATTATTTTTCCTTTCTTATAGTTAACTAAATTAACACTATAAATAATACTATTCCCAGTATTGCTCCCAGTTTTTTGACTAAAATTTCATTTTTTTCTTTGTCACTTTTAGCTTTTTCAATTTGCCTGTCCAAAAGAGAATTTACAAATTTTATTTGATTTATTTGACCTTCCTTATTTGTTTTTCCTAGCAATACACTAAATTCTTTTAATACATCTTTATCTTCTTTTTTTAAACATAATTTACTTGATTCAATTTCATTTTTCCAAGCATTTTCTGCTCCTTCTTTTTTTATATTATCTGCTACATTTTTATATATGTTAGACATTTGATAATCTGAAATTTCTGATATTTGTATAAAAATCTGATCAAGTGGCTCATATGTATATTTAATTTTATTTTCTATTATCTTGAAATTATTTTTAAATTCATCTAGTTCATTTAGTCTATACAAGTATTTTTTAGAATAAATTATACCTATTCTCGTTGAACAGATTATTATTCCAACACCAATTAAGAGTTTTACAATCATATACATTTTCTATACTCCCTTTTATCCTTGTCTAAGTAATATATATTTGATGCCTTTTCTTTAATTTTAGGATTTAAAATTATTATTCTTTCTATAATTTTATTTTCAATCAATTGTCTTATCTCATTATTTTGAGTTATATCGGTAATCGAACTGCCATGTGCTGTAAATAATCCTTTAGCCCCGGAGCACATTGCATAATTTATCATTTTAGAATCATTTTCTCCTCCTATTTCATCTACAGCAATTACCTGTGGCGACATTGATCTTATTAGGAGTTTTATTCCTAATGTTTTTGGTATATTTGAAATAACATCAGTTCTTAATCCTAAATCTGTTTGTTCTGCACCTTTATACATTGCCGCAATTTCATTTCTTTCATCTACAACCCCAACATTTAATCCTTTACTATACAAATTACCATTGCTTACTTGCCTAATTATGTCTCTTAAAAGAGTTGTTTTACCGGTTCCAGGAGCTCCAAGTATTAATGTATTTTGAAATTCTTCATTTTGATATAAATTTCTTAAAATAAAATTGCTACACCCTTTAATTTCTTTAGCAATTCTAATGTTCATTCCTGATATGTATGAAATATTTACAATTTTCCCATCGTTTATTACCCCATTTCCAACGATACCAACTCTATGGCCTTTTTTTAATGTTATGAATCCATTTGATATTTGATTTTCATATGTATAAATTGAACTTTCTGTTATTTTTTCCAGAGTTTCTAATATATCTTTTTGAGTAGTAATATAATTTAATATAGCTTCATCATCTAAAAATTTTAAAATTATATTTTTATTCGTTCTAAGTCTAATTTCTTCAAGCTTGTCCAAATTTTTTTTACTCATTATAGTCATTAATGATGCCTGAATATTTGATGATAAATAATTTAATATTTCCATTTTTTCCCTTTCATATTTTCTTATTTTATTATATTCATGAAATGTGCTTTTAGAACTTAATTACAAAAATGTGAAGCATATTTTTTTGTAGAATATTGACGAAATTTTCAAAATAGAGTAAGATATTTATGTATTTATTTTAGATGATTGGAGTAGTTTTATGTATAATGAAAAGCTGTTCAAAATAACCATTTTATTCACTAGAATTAGAAGATATATATTTATTTTTTTATTTGTTATTTTGTCATTAGTAGGTGCATATTTTATTAGTGAATTTTTAACTGAAATAGCTGAATTACCTAATTCAATTACAGTAGCTATTATGGTTCCTACTGGCATTATAGTTTTTGCATTAGGTATTATATTTACAAGTAACCTTGAATTTAAAATACAAGAAGCTCAGCTAGAAATGAAAATTTTGAAAAGAATAAATGTTGTTTCTTATAAATTAGATAAAATGTTGGAAAAAGCCGGTATTTCAATTTCAGATGAAATTTATAGAGAAATGCAAAATTCTTTAATAAAACCAGAAGAAATAAAAAAATCTAATATTAGAAAAAAAACATATATTTCAAATAAACAAAAGCCTTAAAGGCTTTTGTTAAAAAATAGGAAATGCTCCGTGAAGTGAACCCAAATTGTTAGACAAAAAAGTTTAACAAGGAGGGTTCATTTTTTATGAGTAAATATTCTAGTAAAT
>CANQAH010000044.1 GCA_947588885.1 uncultured Clostridia bacterium | reverse complement strand
TGCAAATTTGGCGTAGCTTTTATCTAATAGGAAATGCTCAGCACTTTCCTATTAGATAACAATAGCGGACATTTTTAACATTTTCGCTATTTATAACATTTTTAAGTCCGCGTCAATTGTTCGCCCGCCAAAATTTCTAAAGAAATTTTGTGTGGATTTGTGGCGAAGCCTTTATATTATAGGAAATTCGTAGAACTTTCCTATAATATAAAAAAGAAGAAGTAGCAAATTTCTACTTCTTCAATATCTTCTCAAATTCTATTTTTGAAATTTATTAATATTGACGTCCCCATACGACCATTTTTTCAGCTTTCTTTCCACAAACAGGACATGTATCACCTAAATTTTCCTGCTTAAATGGTATACATCTAGAATGTGCTCCTGTTACTTCTTTAATTTTATTTTCACATTCAACATTTCCGCACCACATTGTTTTGACATATCCTTGGTTTTCTTCTAAGTTTTTAACCATTTCCTCTAAAGTATGTGCAACTGTAGTTCTTTTTTCTCTAATTTTAGCAGCTTCATCATACATATTTTTTTGAATTTCATCTAACAATTCTGCTAATCTACTTTCTATTTTTTCTAACTTTACAACTTCTTTTTCTAAAGTATCTCTTCTAACTAGAACCGCTTCCCCATTTTCAATATCTTTTGGACCTATTTCTATTCTTACAGGTACTCCCCTCATTTCCCAATCATTAAATTTAAATCCTGTAGAATAATTATCCCTTAAATCTAATTTCATTCTAAAATTCTTTTTAAGTTTTTCGTTTAGCTCTTCAGCTTTTGGTATTACCCCCTCTTTATGTATAGCTACTGGAACTATAACAGCCTGAATTGGAGCAACTTTTGGTGGTAATTTTAAACCTCTATTATCTCCATGTGCCATAATTAAAGCACCTATTAATCTTGTACTAATTCCCCAAGATGTTTGATATGCATACTCATCTTTTCCTTCTCTATTTTGAAATTTAATATCAAATGGTTTTGAAAAGTTTTGTCCAAAATAATGTGATGTTCCTGCTTGCAAAGCTCTACCATCATGCATTAATGTTTCCACTGTGTATGTTGCTTCTGCTCCTGCAAACTTTTCTTTTTCAGTTTTTCTACCTTTAAGAACTGGAATTGCAAGTAAATTTTCTATTATATCTGCATATATATCAAGCATTGTTAATGTAAATTTTTCAGCCTCTTCAGCAGTCTCATGAACAGTATGACCTTCTTGCCATAAAAATTCTCTAGATCTCAAAAATGGTCTTGTTTCTTTTTCCCATCTTAAAACATTACACCATTGATTTCCAAGTAAAGGCAAATCTCTCCACGAATTAATCCATTTTGAATACATTGTTGACATCATAGTTTCAGATGTTGGCCTTACACAAAGTCTTTCTTCTAATTCTTCTTCTCCTCCAACTGTAACCCATGCAACTTCTGGCGCAAATCCTTCTACATGGTCTTTTTCTTTGCATAGTAGACTTTCTGGTATTAAAACTGGCATAGATAAATTCGTTACACCAACTTCTTTAAATTTCTTATCAGCGTAATTTTGTATATTTTCCCAAATTGCATATCCATATGGACGAATTGCGATAAATCCCTTTGCATCAGTATAATCAGCAAGTTCTGCTTTTAAAACTACATCTGTATACCATTGTGCAAAATCTTCTTCTATATTTGTTATTTCTTTTACAAATTCATTTTTGTCCTTACTCATATTTATATCCTTCCTTCTATATCTAAAATCATTCGTTAGTCTTTTCTTCAGTAGTTATTGTTTCAATCTCATCAAGTACAATTTGTTCATTCTCATCTATTTTGTAACGAGGAAGTTCGGGTAGTTCATCTAATGAAGATAATCCAAACATTTTTAAGAAATCATCTGTTGTTCTATATGTTGTAGGCTTTCCTGGAGCATCAAGTTTTCCTGCTTCTTCTATTAAATGGTATTCCATAAGTCTATACAAAGTTCCATCTGAGTTAACACCCCTTATTGCTTCGATTTCCGCACGCGTTATTTTAGGATTATATGCAATAATAGATAATATTTCTAAAGCAGCAGTAGACAATGATGGTTTTGAACGATTATCAAAAATTGGAACAATATAATCATAATAATCTTTTTTAGTTGATAATTCATATCCATCATTTACTTTTATAAGTTCTATTCCTCTTTCATCTCTCTTATAATCTTCCATAAAGTTTTGCATGATTGCATCAACTTCTTCTGGCGTTTTTTCGAGAATAGTTGCAAATTCAATCGTAGTAACTTTTCTACCAGCAGCAAATAAAATAGCTTCAATTATTGCTTTCGTCTCTTCTATCTTCATTTTTTCTCCTTTTTTAATAAATTTATTATAAGAGAATTTTGTTATTATGTCAATAAAACACCTCGTATTTTTTTACTGAAATATCTTGATTTTTCAACCTTTTTATGCTATAATAAATCTACGATTTTCTGAGAAAGGATTAAAAAATGAAATCTATAACAGTAGAAAAAAAACAATCTTTATTTAAAAGATTTATAAACATGATAACAAATTCTGCATTATTCAACATTATTGCAGATTCTTCTTCTGGTACATATGCAGATGAAGCTCCAGAAATGAACGATGAATACAGTAAAGCTTTTAAAAAAGCTTATGATAATCAAAAAAAATCAATTGAATCTCTTTCAACTTTAGAAGAACCAGAATATAACTTGACTGAAGATATTAATCCTTGGAAAACAAAAATTAGTGAATCTTCTGAACTTACAACAGAAGCTGTTACAAAAGGGAAATCTAAAAAGCAAAAACAAACAGATCGTGAAAGAAACGACTAATATATTGTTTTAATCATTTTAAAGAGCATTGACAAAATCAATGCTCTGTTTTTTTATATAATAGGAAAATGCTCCGCATTTCCTATTATATAAAGGCTTTGCCCAATTTGTATTTTAAAAAACAAATTTAAGCTAATATTTTTTATATTACTTCTGCAAACAAATCATATTCTTCACAAGCAACTATTTTACAATTTACAAATTTATCTAATAATTCTTCACCATTATTTGCAACATATATTACACCGTCTGTTTCTGGACTATCCATATATGATCTTCCTATATAAAAAGTTCCATCAGATGTTATATTTTCAATTAAAACTTCATATATATTTCCCACTCTACATTTTAGTGAATTATCAGAAATTTCTTTTTGTGCTTCCATTATAATTCTCTGTCTTTTCTTTTTTGTTTCATGATGTATTTGATTTTCAAATTTTGCAGCAGGCGTTCCGTCTTCCTTTGAATATGTAAAACATCCTAGTCTGTCAAATTTTAACTCATTCACGCATTCTTTTAAAATATCAAAATCTTTTTCTGTTTCACCTGGAAAACCAACTATCAAAGAAGTTCTTAAAATTACATTTGGTATTTCTTTTCTAATTTTCTTAACAATATTAACAATGTCATCTTTTGAAGTTTTTCTATTCATTTTCTTTAATATTTTGTCTGAAAAATGTTGAATAGGTATATCAAAATATTTGCATATTTTTTTCTCATTTTTAACTGTCTCAATTAGTTCATCTGTAATACTTTCTGGATATGCATACAAAAATCTAATCCATCTAATTTTTTCTATTTTGCAAAGTTCTTTCAATAACTCTGCTAGTTTATATTCTCCATAAATATCTATTCCATATTTCGTCGTATCTTGGGCAATTAATATTATTTCCTCATATCCATTATCAGCCAAGTTTTTAGCCTCTTCTAGGATTTCTTCCATTTTCCTGCTCTCAAATCTACCTCTTATATAAGGAATTGCACAATATGTACAATAATTGTCACATCCTTCAGCAATTTTTAAATAAGCCATCTTTTTTCCTGTAGTAATTGTTCTATTCCTGTAAGAAATATAGCTTTCTTTATCCACATCTTGTTCAATTAAAGTGGAAATCTTTTTCCAAAATTCTTTATATTCGTCAAGACTTATCCATAAATCAACCTCTGGAATATTTTTTTGTAGTTCCTCTTTATATCTTTTTACTAGGCATCCCATTGCAATAAGATAACGACATTTTTTCTTTTTATATTCAGCCATTTCTAAAATAGTATTTATAGCTTCTTCTTTGGCTGATTCAATAAAACCACATGTATTTACAACAATTATTTCTGCTTCCTTAGGATCATTCACTATTTCAAATTTATGATCCCTAAAAAGGCTAATTCCCATCTCAGTATCTATTAGATTTTTACTACAACCTAATGATATGAATCCAACTTTCATTATTTCACCTTTCATAAATTAATATTCGCTACAAATATGTTTTCGAGTAAGTTCTAGCAAATTAAGTTTCGTAAATCCTTCAACTTGAACTTTTGTTCTATCTTTTTTCAACTCATTATTAAATAGATTTATTATTTCTTTTCTATGATTTTCATCTTGTAAATCAATAAAATCAATAACTATAATTCCACCAATATCTCTTAGGCGAATTTGTTTAGCAATTTCTATCGTAGATTCCTTGTTTATATCAAATGCTGTATTCTCTAAATTCTTTTTTCCTGTATATTTAGCAGAATTCACATCAATAGCAGTCAAAGCTTCTGTTTTATCAATAGTTATAAATCCTCCACTCTTTAACCAAACTTTTCTATCATCTGCTATTTCATTTTGCTTACTCAACTCATAATAGTCTTCTAAATTTTTATTTTCATATATTACTTCTATATCTTCTTTATTCCATTCCTTTAATCTTTCCTTAATTTTGACTTGAGTTTCTTTTTTGTTAACATAAATTTTTTTTAGGTCTTTATCCATAAGATCTATTAATAATTTATCAACTAAATTATCTGCTTTATAAATTAATTTTGGAAGTTCTTCTTTTTCAAATTCAATACTAATAATTTCTTCCCATTTCTTTATTAACAATTCTAAATCTTTTTCTAGGGCCTTTTCATTTTTTCCAACAGCAGATGTTCTTATAATTGCTCCCATATTTTCAGGAACAAATTTTTTCACAATCTCAACTAATCTTTCTCTTTCTTTATCATCTTCTATTTTTTGAGATGCAGTTACAAATGGTGAATTTGGTAATAAAACCAGGTATCTTCCAGGCAAATTAATATGTGTAGAAGCTCTTGCACCTTTTTTATTATAACTATCCCTTTTTATTTCAACAATTAATGGATCTCCCACACTAACTACATCACGAATATTTATATTATCATATTCTTCTGATTCATCTTGAACCACATCGACTTTAGGTAATATATCTTTCAAATGTATAAATGCATTTCTGTTTTCGCCAACATTCACAAACACAGCTTGTAATCCTGGAAGTACATTCTGTACTTTACCAACATAGATATTTCCTTCCAATCTCTTTTTAAATACAGAATTCGTATATCTTTCTGCTAATATACCATCTTCTAGTAAAAATATTTTCTCTGTTTCATCTTGTTCGTTAATTACTAATTCTTTCATAATCTCAATCCTTAATTATATTTATTCATCGCAGCATCAATATTATTTTTTATTATTTCATCAACCGCATCTGCAGCAGTCATGACTCCTATCTTTAGTTTCTCTTTATCTTCTTCATCAATTGCTCCAATTACGTATTCAATCAAATTCTCATTTTCTGGTTTTCCTATTCCAACCCTTACTCTTGCAAAATTAGTATTCTTCAAGCATTCAACAACTGATTTCATTCCATTGTGAGTACCAGGTCCTCCAAATTTTCTAATACGTATTATTCCTGGATCTAAATCTATATCATCATAAACTATCAAAAGATTATCTAGTTCAAGCTTATAATAATCTACAAATTGTTTAACAGCTTGTCCACTTAAATTCATATAAGTCTGAGGTTTCACTAAAATAATTTTTTCACCATTTATAATTCCTGTTCCATATAAACTATTAAACTTTGACATAGTAACAGATATATTATACTTTTCAGATAATTTATTTACAACATTAAATCCCATATTATGACGAGTTTCAGAATAATCCTTCTCTGGATTACCTAACCCTACAATTAAATACATGCTATTTCTCCTTTAAGCTAAAATTACGTGTATATTTTACTACAAATTCCATAATTTAACAAGTAGTTATACATATACTATTTATTTTTATTTTATAAATATATATAATTTTGTTGGAGGGATTAACAATGCAACCATTAATAAGTATAATTATTCCAGTTTTTAATTCAAAAGAAACAATATATAAAACATTGGAAAGTATATCAAATCAATCTTATAAAAATATCGAAGTAATTATTGTTGATGATTTTTCTGTAGACTGTACACGTTCAATAATTAAAGATTACATGAAAAGACATTCAAATATAAAACTTCTTCAAACATATGCAGAAGGTTTTTCATTTGCTCAAAATACAGCATTAAAAGAAGCTAAAGGAAAATACGTAGTTTTCTTTAAATCTGGTAATTTAATGAGCTACAATTTATTAGAGTATATGTTAAAAATCGCTGAAGAAAATTCTGCTGACATAACTTGTTGTGATTTTTTTAATATAAGTCAAGGTACTTTTATTCTTGAAAATTTTAGATTACCCGAAGCTCCAAAAGAAAAACTTTATATAAAAACACCTAATGAATATTTAAGAAAATTAACAACATGTAAAGAGCATACATATCTAAGAACTTATTCTTTATGGAATAAACTGATTAACAAAGAAATTTTAACAGATTTTTCTTTTCCAGTAGATAAATTTCATTTTGATAAATTTGCAATTACAGATATAGTTAAACGTTCAAATAAAATTTTATTAACCAATCAAATATTAATTATGAATACTCTTGTTGATGAATTTATAATAAAAAAATATTTCAGTTATTCTGACTTAGAAGATATTGAGTTTCTTCAAAATCTCTTAATATCAGCCAAAAAACAAAATAATATAAATGACTTAAAAAATATTTCAATAAATCTAATTTCTACATTATCTTCAACAAGAAGAAAATTTCTTTCTCCACACTTTGAACTTGTAGATAAAGAAGAACAAGAAAATAATATTGATTTAAAATTTAACAGTATATATAAGTTTTTTCAAACAAAGTTTCCAGACATTGCTAAGACTAAAAAATACAAGAAATTATTCAAAAAATACTTTTTCATTTTGCGTAAAGAAAAAATTTTGATGAAACGTCCAATTCCGCACATTAATCCTAAAATCGAATTCGCAGTTGAACATAATATAAGTAACACCGATACGGAAACATTAAAAAAAGTATTTGACGAATTAAAGGGAAAATTTCCAGAATCAACCGACTTTAATATGCTTGATTTTTTATAAGAACAACATTCGGAGTACTTTCCTATTATATAAAAAATAGAGATTAAAAAAATCTCTATTTTTTATCATATTTATTAAATTTCAGCATTATTAATTACTTCATAAAAGTCATTATAAAATTTTTCATATTTGCTTTTTTCTATTTTTTCTTTTGCCTCTTCTAATTTTGCCTCAAATTTTTCTTGCAAATATTTATATAATAAATTTTTATCATCAATTACAATTGAATTTTTAGTTTTTTGTGCTAATTCTACACAATAGCCTAAATATCTAATTAATATATTATTATCAAGTTCTGATGTGTATTTTCCTTTGAAATAATCATATACTTCATCATACACATCAATTGTATCATATACTTTTTGTGCCTTAAAATTAGTCCTCATTACGCTTGAATTACTTTGAACATATGCATACATAACATCATCTGTATAAGCAATTTTTTTACTTTTATCTATCAATTTATAAATGATAAATTCGTCATCAATTAATCTATGAATTGGAAATCTAGTATTATTATCAAAAAGTTTACGTCTAAATAGTTTGTTTGTTACTAATACACTATTTATATAATCATCTACATTTTCTCCATATAAAATCATTAGCTGTTCTATATTGGTATGTTCTTTAATTTCTCCACTATTCTGAAAATCCATTATATCTTGTTCTGATACTCTTTTAAATCTTCCTATTGCAATATCTGCATTTGTAGTTTCTAGCATATTAGATAATCTTTCATAAAAACCATTACAAACGTAATCATCACTATCAATGAATCCTATAATCTCACCAGTAGAAGCTTCAAATCCAGTATTTCTTGCACTTCCAGCTCCTCTATTTTCTGTATTAATTAATTTTATTCTACTGTCTTTTTTTACATATTCTTCACATATTTCTCTTGAAGAATCTTTTGAACCATCATTGACAACAATAACTTCTAGATTTTTATAATTCTGTGAAATAATACTATCCAAGCATTTAGCTATATACTTTTCTGAATTGTACATTGGAATAATAACACTAATTTTTTTTTCATTCATAATTATTTTCCTATTCTTCAAATTTCTTTTTTAGTTTCTTCCATACTCTGTTTGTATCAAAAAATGCTTGATAATGTTTTTCAACATCGCTATCATATTTTTCTAATGCATCTAATAAATTAGTAAAATTATATTTTTCATACAAAGAATCTATTTTCTTTATACTTCTTTTTAATTTTCTATGTGTAACTTCCATTTGTTCTTTATAATGCTCTGTGTCCATCAAGTACATTAATAATGGTTTATATTTTATCCAGCCTAAACAAGCTTTATAAAATCTTTTTTCAACATTTTTATCTGATGCTTTAATTACTTTTAATTTTGTTGGGAATTTATTATCCATTATTTCTCTACATTTTAAGAATCCATCATGAAAATGATATACTGGCACTTTTATAACTTTTAAATCTCCAATTCCCATAGAAAAAAATGTATCTTCTCCTCTAGCTTCTGGTGGATTATAAAAAGCAGGTATTTTTTTAATGTGTTTTAAATTTATACATAATGTTGAACCAGCAACAAATTTTTTTCCGTTTTCTTTTTGCTGTTCATATGCTCCTTCTCCATCTGAAATTTTTTCATTCGCATATGTAACACCATTTGATTTTTCAAATTTTTCTTTTATAGATTTCCAAGAAACAACTTCATTACTAATAGATTCAATAAAGTCAGTTATTACTTTTTCCTCTTCTTCTGTTTCATAACTCATATAAGGTATAGGTGAAATGTAACCACAATGATAACCTATAGTAACGTCAGCATTTTCCTTTTCCATATATTCTATATGTTTAGCAAGATTTTCTTGCATTTTCCATGTAATTGTGCCATCTTCATTTTTAACACATGCAACAGGATATTCATCATCATCCCAGAAAAGTAAATAATCCATCTGGTCTTGATATGCATAATACATAACTGTATTTCTTCCTCTAGCATGTCCATTTCCAAAAATTAAATCAAGTTCTTCTAAACTTAATTCATAATAATCTTTTATTTTATTTTTCTTTTCTTCAATATTTTCTGGAGTAATATATTTTACTGTGATTCCTTCTTCTTCAAAAACTTCAGGTTTTAATTGATAAAAATCTTCTCTTTCTGTGCATTGATAGTTTAAGTCAAACAAAATATAAAAAACTATATTTATCTTTTTATCAAATCTTTTCATTTGTTCTTTAACGTATTTATAATAGCTATTTATAAGATTACATACGTTAGATCTTCCAGTAACAAACCCGATGCCTATGTTTAGTTCCTTTCTCATAATTCCTCCTATTTTTAGTCAATCACAAAGTTGTCCAATTCCCACAATTATAATTATAACTGATATAAAAAATAAAGTCAATTTTAGGAAAATCATATTCATTATAGGAAGATTATTTTTTTAATATTCCATATTATAATTCATATATTTTTCTAGCTTTTTCTTCATTTTTTAGCATTTTTCTCGTTTATTCATATATTTATGTTTAATCAATTCAAAATCTAATAAAAGGTTAACGTACTTTATGATTATATCATTTTTTGTTGAATAATGCAAAAAATAATGTACAAAAGCATAAGTAAGGTATATAATAAGCGCATGGTAACCTTTTAATAAGGAGGGATTATTTATGAAATTAAACGAATTACTAAAAGGTCTTGAATTAAAAAATAATGTTAATAATCTAAATTTAGATATAACAAATATACATTCAGACTCAAGAAAAATTAAAGAAGGTGGATTATTTGTTGCTATAAATGGTTACTCACAAAATGGTATTGATTATCTAGATTCTGCCATTTCAAATGGTGCAGTTGCCGCTATAGTAGAAGATGACGTAGATATATCTAGCTTACCAAACTCACTTACATATTTAAAAGTTGGAAATACCAGAAAAGCTTTAGCTATCACAAGTTGCAATTTATATGACAATCCTTCAAAAAAATTTAAACTTATTGGTGTTACAGGAACAAAAGGAAAAACAACAACTACTTTTATGATAAAATCATTGTTAGAAGCCCATGGCCTAAAAGTTGGTTTGATTGGAAGCATAGCTGTATATATAGGAAATGAAAAAATTGAAGACACAGATAGAACAACACCAGAAAGTGTTGAAATTCAAAAGCATTTTGCTAAGATGGTAGAAGAAAATGTTGATGTTGCTATAATCGAGGTTTCATCACAAGCATTAAAGCTTGAAAGAGTAACTGGTTGTGACTTTGACGTGGGAGTATTTACTAATCTTACAGAAGATCACATTAGTAAAAACGAACATGCTGACATGGAAGAATACTTTGATTGCAAATGTAAACTTTTTGATATGTGTGACATTGGTTTTATTAATGCAGATGATAAAACAGTAATAACAATAAAAGACAAAAATAAAACATGCAAATTTAAAACATTTGGTATTGAAAATCCGGCTGATATTGTAGCAGAAAAAGATACTTTAAAAATAACACCATCAGTTATTGATTTTACTGTACGTATGGATGGAAAAGATGAAAATTTTGAAGTTCCTATCCCAGGAAAATTTAGTGTTTATAATTCTTTAGGTGCTATTAGTGTAGCTCATGAATTCGGTGTTACACCTGATGAAATGAGAAATGCCTTAAAAGATTTAAAAGTTCTTGGAAGAAATGAACTAGTACCAAACAAATTAGGCTTAACAATTTTAATTGACTATGCACATACACCTTCTAGCTTAGAAAGTATATTAGAATCTGTAAAAACTTATTGCAAAGGTAGATTAATTTGTGCTTGGGGTGTTGGTGGTGACAGAGATAGTAAAAAACGTCCTATTATGGGTGAAATTTCAGGTAGACTTGCAGATTATACAATTTTAATGTCAGATCAAGTTCGTACAGAAGATCCACTAAAAATCTTACAAGATATTGAAGTTGGTGTAAAAAAATCAGGTGGAGATTATACTATCATTGTTGATAGAACAGAAGGAATCAAACATGCAATTGAAGTTGCAACCCCAGAAGATATAATAGTCATTCCTGGACTTGGACATGATTTATATCTTGAAAGAAATCATGTAAAATACCCTTATGATGAAAGAAAAGTAATTACTCAATTAATAGATGAAATGATAACTTCAGGAAAGAGAAAACCAATAAATTAGATTTTATAAATTGATAGAACAATAGCGGACATTTTTATATATCATACTATTTAATTTCATTGCAAAGTCCGCGTCTTTGTTCTATGCGCCAAATTTTTGTTAAAAAATTTGTGTGCAATTTGGGCGAAGCCTTTATATTATAGGAATTTCGGAGAACTTTCCTATAATATAACAATAGCGGACATTTTTATACGTCATACTATTTAACTTCATTGTAAAGTCCGCGTCAATTGTTCGCACGCCAAAATTTCTTTAGAAATTTTGTGTGCA
>CANQAH010000043.1 GCA_947588885.1 uncultured Clostridia bacterium | reverse complement strand
TCTTTGTTCTAAGCGCCAAATTTTTGTTAAAAAATTTGTGTGCAATTTGGGCGAAGCTTTTATCTTATAGGAAATTCAGAGAAATTTCCTATAAGATAAAAATATAATTTTAAAGGGCGTTTTATAAACGCCCTTCACTATTTTTTTAAATTTAAAGATAACAATTTTGAAATTCCGTTTTCTTCCATCGTTATACCATAAACAGTATTAGCTGCTTCCATTGTACCTTTTCTATGTGTAATTACTAAAAATTGTGAATCTTTAGAAAATTTCTTCAAATAATCAGCAAATCTGTAAACATTTACATCATCTAATGCTGCTTCAATTTCATCTAAAACACAGAATGGAGCTGGATTTATTTTTAAAATTGCAAATAATAATGCAATTGCTGTAAATGCTCTTTCTCCTCCAGATAGAAGTGTCATATTTTGAAGTTTCTTTCCTGGTGGTTGAACTTCAATTTCTATTCCTGATTCTAAAACATTATTTTCATCAGTTAATTTAAGTTCAGCTTTTCCTCCACCAAATAATTCAATAAATACTTCTGAGAAGTTTTTATTAATCATATTAAATCTTTCAGCAAACTGTTTTTTCATAGTTTCTTGTATTTCAGTAATTACTTTTCGCAATTTAGCTGTTGTTGTCTCCAAGTCTAAGCGTTGTTCTGACATAAAATCATAACGTTCTTTAAGCTTTTTATATTCTTCTATTGAATCTATATTAACACTGCCTAATTCTTTTATCTGACTTCTTAAACTATTAACTTGTTTTTGCACTTCATGAACATTTTTTATTTCTTGATATTGACCAGGATCATTTGGTGTAAGTTCGTATTCTTCCCACATTTTTGCAATAATTTGATCAAGTTCAACTTCAAATTTTGATTTTTTAATATCTGATTTATTAATCTGATCTTTTAATCCATCAATTTTTTCTATTTGCTCTGTTAAATTGTTTTCATTTTCTACTAGTTTTTCATTTTTTGAAATTCTTTCTTTTTTTAGGTCTTCAACTTTTGTTCCACTATTTGAAACTTGCTGCACAAGTTCTTTAATCTGATTATCAAGTTCTACATTTGCCTCTTCTAAATTTTTGTTATCAGTAACTATTTTTTCTTTTTGCATTTTTTTATTCTCAGTAGATTTATTAGTATTCTCAATGTCTAAATTAATTCTTTCAACCATTTCATCAATTGATGTTTCACTTTCATCAAAAGAAGAGACTGAAACTTTTAAATTTGTAATATCAAAATTTAAGTCATCTACATATTTCTGCGTATCTTTATTAGATTCCGCAAATTCAGTTATTTCTATATTTAATTTTTCATTTTCTTCATCTATTTTTTGGACTTTAGATTTCAATTCTTCCTGAGTTTCTAAATTAATTCTTAATTGTTCATCAATTGCTGCATTTTCATCTCTTAATTTTTGAAGCCTAATTTCACCTTTTTTTACTATTTCCTCAATTGAAACTACTTTTTGTTTTTCTGTAGCATATACTATTTCAAAGTCTTTTAATTCATTTTCTAGGCTATCTACTGCACTTAAAGTATCTTCTATTGACTTTTCATATTTTTGTTTTTCTTCTTTTAATTGTTCTATCTTTTTTTCAAGTGCATTTATTTCTTTTTTCAAATTTTCAATTTCTCTTGATCTTCCAAGAATATTAACTGTTTTTGTAGCAACACTACCTCCACTAATTGCTCCAGATGGATTTAAGATATCACCTTCAAGTGTAACAACTCTAAATCCATAAGAATTTTTCTTAGATATAGCAATTGCATTGTCCATGTTATCAACAATTAGTGTTCTTCCTAATAAATTTAAAATAATTTGTTCATATTTTTTATCATATTTTACTAGATCTGAAGCAACTCCAATCACTCCATTTGCAGAAACAATCTTTTCTAATTTTTTTCCTTTAACTGAAGTAATTGGTAAAAAGCTTGCTCTTCCTAGATTATTTTTTCTTAAATGTTCAACTAATTTTTTGGCATCTTCTTCAGTATCTGTAACAATGTTCTGCATAGTTTGACCTAGACACATCTCAATTGCTACTTCATATTCTTTAGGAACAGAAATTAAATTTGCAATTACACCATGAACACCCTTTTTCAATGCACTATTTTTTTCACAGTCTATTAGAATTGATTTGACACTTCTAACATAGCCTTCTTTATCTTTTTCTGTTTCTATTAAAAATTTTAATTTTGAATCTTTAATTCTCATCTCAGATTCGTACTGATTAATTCTAAAGTCATAATCTTTAAGCTTTGTTTCGGCTTCTTTTCTTTTTGATTCTATACCTTCTAAATCATTAAGAATTTTATTTCTTTTAGATTCTATTTCTAAAAACTTTTGTGAAATTTCTGACTTATTCATACGTTCTGCATCAAGCTCAGAAATGTTACTTGAAATTTCATCTTCAACAACTTTTTTTCTAGCTTCAGCATTTTCTACATTAGCAACTAATGTACTAATTGTATTAGAAATCTCATATCTATTATCAGTATTTTCTTCAACTTTCTTCTTTTTAGTTTCAATTTCTAATTCTTTTCCAGACATAGATTCTGTTAATTTTTTTAATTCAGCTTCTTTTGCTTCTAATTCTTCAGCAAATTTTTGTTTATTTTCTGTCAAATTTAATTTTTTGTTATTTTTTTGTTCTTTTTCTTCTTCAAGTGTTTTTATTTTTTCATCATTTTCAATAATTTCTTTTTCTAATCTTTCAAAATTTTCTTTATTATTTAAAATTTTCTCTAAATTAAGATTTATACTTGCTTTTAATTGTTCTTTCTTTTTTTCACTTTCAAAGCCAAGATTTTGCATTTGCTCAATTTGATTTGTTATATCATCAATAGATTTTTTTAATTCTTCTTTTAGTTCTTGTATATTTGCTAATCTTTCATTTTCACGAATCAATTGAGTTCCAAATATATCTTGATCTTTAGTTATTTCTTCAATTTTTGTTTTATAATCATTAATATTATGAATAAATAATCCTATTTCAACAGATTTTAGTTCATCTCTTAAACGTAAAAATTCTTTTGCTTTATCTGCTTGTTTCTTTGTTGGTTCTATATTTGCTTCTATTTCAGCAATTATGTCATTTATTCTTAGCAAATTTAATTTTGTTTGCTCTAATTTCTTTTCAGACTCTTCCTTTCTAGTTCTGTATTTAACAATGCCTGCCGCTTCTTCAAAAACTTTTCTTCTTTCATCAGATTTATTACTTAAAATCTCATCTATTTTTCCTTGACCAATTATTGAATATCCATCTTTTCCGATACCTGTATCCATAAATAATTCAATAACATCTTTCAATCTGCAAGGTGTTTTATTTATATAATAACCAGATTCACCATTACGATATAATTTTCTTGTAATTGTAACTTCATTATATTCTATAGGCAATTTCTGGTCTGAATTATCAATCACCATTGAAACTTCGGCAAAACCTAAGGATTTTCTATTTTGAGTTCCCGCAAAAATAATATCTTCTGTTTTTGCTCCTCTAAGTGATTTCATGCTTTGTTCACCTAAAACCCATCTTATAGCATCAGAAATATTACTTTTACCTGACCCGTTTGGTCCAATAACAGTTGTTATTCCTGGTAAAAATTCTAAGACAGTTTTTTCTGCAAACGATTTAAATCCTTGTAGTTCTATTTTTTTTAAATACATCTCAATTCCTTCTTTTGGTTTGTAAAATCATGCACTTATAATATCGTATATTCTAAATTTAATCAAGCTTTTACTTGACCAAATTATTTGTTAAGTATAGAATTATATTAGTATTTAAAAGAAAGGATTAATAAATGAAAGACGTATTTGACTTTTATGATCGTACATCCTTAAAATCATATAATCTTGATTCTAGTATGCGTTATCAACTTGCATGTTTGGGCAGTCTAGATAATTTTACAAGGAAACATTCTGAAAATGTTGCTGCCATAACCTGTAGGCTATGTGAATATTTAAAAATGAGTGAAGGTTTTACTATTTATTGTACAATTTGTGCATATTTACATGATATAGGTAAAATTTTCATTCCACCTTCTGTACTTCAAAAAAAATCAAAGCTAACAGACGAAGAATATTCAATTATGAAAACACATACTACAATTGGATATAATATGTGTATGAAGGATTTAAAATTAAGACCTTATTCTGCCGGACCGCTTTATCATCATGAAGCACTAAATGGAACTGGATATCCACAAGGATTAACAAAAAAAGATATTCCATATGAGGGTATGATAATTCGTGTAGCAGATGAATTTGAAGCTATTAGTGCTAAAAGACAATATAAAACTCATATTGATATCATAGATACTCTAAAAATTTTAATTGAAAATTCACAACCAGAAAAATGTAAAACTGGTTCAAGGCCGGTTAAAGATCCTTTTATTGGAAGAATAGATAAAAATATTGTAAAAGCTTTATTTGAAGTTGTTATTGATGATACTGTATATGAAATTAATGCAAGAGAAAAATATCTTGATTATGTAAAAGATCAAATTTCTAGACTAAAACAAGCTGAAGGATACTACAAAAAATATATATCTACAAAAAATGAACACAAAAAAGAATTTAATCGTCAAGGTGTAGAAATGTATCTAAGACTTGGCGAAAGCGTTGACAATTGTATGCAAGTAAAAAATGAATATGAAAAGTCTTATGTAGAAAGAAAAGAACATATCGAGAAGCTTTACAATGAAGTTAAAAAAATTAAAAAATTAAAAGTATAAAACGTTCCAGTAAAACGGAACGTTTTTAATATTTCACAAAAATTGTTTATACTAATTAAAATATTTTAAAATTCCATTATATATTCCCCATGCAAGTTGATTTTGATATTCATCTGTCAACAGTTTTTGCTCTTCTTGTGGATTAGAAATGAAGCCACATTCTACAATAGTTATTGGTATTTCAACATTTTCTATAAGATATATATTATCAATTTCATGTGCTACTCTATTATTAGGTATATTAATTGTTTCTTTTAATTCATCTTGAATTAATGTCGCAAGCTTTTTTCCATTTTCATCATTCTTTTTATAAAAAGTTTGCCATCCATTATAATTTGAACTATCCCCCTTATTTAAATGGATAGACACAAAAATATCAGCTTGAGATTCATTTCCAATTTTTACTCTATTTTTTATATCAGATACTTTCTTTTCTCTCAATGTTTCTTTGTCTAAATCATATATTGCATTCTCGTCTGATCTTGTTAAAATAACTGTTGCACCACTTTCTTCTAACAATTTTTGTATTTTTAGTACTATTTCTAAATTTGTTTTTTCTTCTGTAGTTCCATTTTTACTTTCTGCTCCTTCATCAGGCTTTCCATGACCAGCATCAAGAACAATTACTTTTTCTGTTGCAGGTGTACCTGATGTTAAAAGAGTTTTCTCAACATTACTTATATTAGCGCACAATATCGTAGAAAAACAAAGCACTCCTATAAGTAGCATGAACAGCCTTTTTCTATAAATTACTATCATATTACAGTATATTAAATAAATAATAAAAAATGCCTTATTTCAGGCATTTAATTATTTTTATTCCTTATATAAAATTACAACATTTGCTACCGCATATTCTTTACAATGAGAAATACTAATATCTATACTTTCAATAGAATTATCCATTATTTTAACATCTGGTTTTCCATAAATATTATTAATAATTTCAAAATTCTTCCAATCTATCCTACCTATATTACTTGTCTTGTTTAATGCTTTATAAACCGCTTCTTTAGCCGCAAACCTTGCAGCATAATGTTGATACTTATTAACATCATGCGACTCACAATAGTTAATTTCTTTTTCAGTATAAATAGTATTTACAAATTTATCTCCAGCTTTTTCTATTGCTTTCTTTATTCGATTAATCTCTATAATATCTGTTCCACAAGCAATTTTCAAAATAATTTCTCACTTTCATAAACTAATGCTATCATTTCTATGTAAACATATATGCTATAATGGTGAATGTATTAAGTAATAGTGATAAAATTAATAACAAAACTATAACAACATAATTTCTATTATTTTTTTCAATATCTAAGTCTTTATATATGATTTCATATTTTTTCCTAATTTGTTCAAACTGGTCTTCAAGTTCAAATGTTGAACCTAATATTTTATAATATAAGCTTCCAGTATCATCATTTGTAATTTCTTTACTCCATAAATTTTTAGTAAAATCTATAAATTTTTTTCTAATACTTATTATTTTTGTGTAACTTCTAAATTCAGTATTAATGTATTTCAAAAAGATATTCTGGTATAGTCGCAATATATAAGTATAATATATAACTGTCTCATATTCATATGGCAATTTTGTATAATTATACATATCTACAGCAGAACAAAGCAAATTACAATTTGATTTTGTAATTCCAGTACGCGAATATTTTAATTTTGAAATTGTACTTAAATTCTGTTCTTCACTATCCTTATTTACATCTGTTATATAATTACTTGGAAATGTATTAACATATTTTAAAAATTCGTTATCAAATTTTTCAAATTCATTTCTATCATTCCAATTTTCATAAGGTACACATGTATATCCAAAAGTATAGAATTTATTTTCAAAATCTATATCATTTTTTTGATTTCCAGTAATTTCATCAATAACCGCACTAATTTCTGTAACATCTTTAAGTGCATCTGTTTGAATATTTATATTTTCATATTGTTTTAATCCAGTAAATTCTGATTTTATTTCCTTAAATTTATAATTAAAATTTAAAATATCTGAAAATTTTTCGCTCTCTTCAACTGTTGTTTTTATACTTAAAAAACATATACCTGAATTAAAACAAATAATATCAATTTTAGGTATAGAAAAGAAAATACCATTTTCCCTTCCCATTTTTCCTTGAACAGATTCTCCTAAAAAGTATTCAAAACATACACAGTCGTGTTTTGATAAAATTTTAGCTTGTTTATCTGCAGATAATTCTTTAAATTCTCTAAGACTTTTATTTCTCATCTCAAATGTTGGAAAAAATTTTTCTCTAACATTAGGTGTGAAATAATTATATATGTCAAGGTCTTTTTCCTTTTCAAATATACGTAATTTACTTTTTTTATCCTTTAATAATCTTACAATATACTTTTCATATTTTTCTGCCTCAATTGCAAAAGGATGTAAAAAATACGTATACTGATATTTAAATGATAATTCCAAAATACTTCTCCTCTTTTGTATTTATAACTTTTTTATTTAGTATATGCATTTAGCTCTGGATTTTCTGAGTAATGCCAAACTCCTATAAAATCAATGTTTAAATTATCTTCTAAATCACATGAAGGCTCTAATATTACAGCTCCATTAGATTGTAGTGCTCCCCATTTCCCATTTTGCTTAACTGCACAAAAACCATATTTATTTTGTTCTTTAGCATCATCATATATACAATCAACAATTTTTTGTCCATCTTTATTTACATATCCATATTTTCCATTTTCTTTTACAAGAAATAATGTATTTTCTTTTAATGCATCTTTATTGCTTATTTCCTGGTATTGTAAATTATAATACTTATAATCATTACTAATTCTTACTCTAATATATCCTTGCTCTGTATCAACCTTATTAATGGTTCCAGTAAATAAAAGTTCAAAATCTCTTGTATAAACATCTGTTGTATAATCTGATTTTTCACAAACTAAAGAAACTATATCGCTTCTATAATCTATATTTTCATATTTTGCATCAATTAAATATTCTCCTGATGGATTTATAACACCAAATTTACCATTTGTACTAACTATATAATTATCAGAAAAACAATATTTTATTAAATCATATTCTGGTTTAATAATTTCTTCTCCAGAAGAAGAAATTACTCCATATTTATTATCTTTTACTATCACTATATTATCAGAATTTATAGATTTTATTTCATCAAAACCAGAATCTAATAATACTGTTCCATCTCCTGATACAAGTTCAAGTTTTGAATTTTCCTTAACAACATATTTATCTGTTTCTGAAACTTTTAAAATTTCATCATAATTACTATCAAGAAGTTTCTTTCCTTCAGATCCAATCACTCCAAATTTTTTATTTGAATCTTCTACAATATATCCTTCATTATACGTGCTTCCTAAAGCTTCGACTGATAAATATTCTGTATTAGCTGTTATTGTTTTTGAAACTGTATTATATATACCAAATTTTCCATCTTTCTCTAATATTAACGTTCTTAAAATTCCTCTCATTGCTTTAATTTCGTCATATTCTGCACTAAGAACTTCATTTCCTTCAAAATCTATTAATCCATATTTTCCATTTTTCATAAATGTTAATACATTAGTATCATACCAAGTGTTATCTGCAGTATCATAATTAACAATTGCATTTACTTTTTCATAATTACTAAATAGTTGTTCATTATTTGAATTAACTACTTTTGTATTATATGTATTATTAGAATAATCAACATCGTATGTTTCAATAAATACATCAATACTTTTATTAGGAACGATTATCATCTCTGAACTTGAAATAGAATTTAATTCTTCACCCTTACTATTAATAACTGTCCAATTATTTCCTATATATGCAGCGAAATATTCTAAAGGCTTTTCTATAATTTGATTTTTATTATTTTTTTCTTTTACCGCCATAACTATTGAAGCAATTACCATTACTATTACTAATAATGCAATGATTGTAGCAGCAACTTTTTTCTTATTAAGTTTCGGCTCATCATCAAATCTTCTTCCTCTACTTCTTGCCATTAAAAATCACTCCTTTTCATTGTATTAATATATCATATCTGACTGGTTAAATTCAATACTTTGGCTAATAAAATGCATATTGTAAAACTTCAAAAAACTATAAAATATGAAGTACTTTTCTATCATGTAAAAAAACTGAGATTATAAAAAATATAATCTCAGAAATATTATTTATTTTTTGAAATTTTTATTGCAATTACTGTCATATCATCTCTAAGTGTTCCAAATCCATTGTCAATAGCTTCATTTAATATAATACTTGCAATTTTTTTAACATTAGTCGTACTAATATTTTTCAACAATTCTATAAACCATTCATCATCCTGCTTTTCTCTATTTGATTCTATTATTCCATCACTACACATTATTAAGATGTCTCCATCATTCATATCTCTATCGTAAACTGTAAAATCAACATCATTTAGTATTCCTAATGGTAATGAATTTGATTCAACATACTCAATTTCTTGTTTATTTTTAATATAAGTTTTGCATGCTCCATTTTTTATAAATTCAATTATTCCTTTGTACAAATCTAATATTGCAACATCAATGGTTGCATATATTTCCTCAGTTGAAAGTTTTACTGTCGAATTTATTAATTCTAAAGAATCAGATTTTTCAAAACCAGCTGACAATGTTTGTTTAAGCATTTTAGTAACAATTTGACTTCCTTTTTTAGCCTCTTTTCCAGCACCCATTCCATCACTAATTGCAACTAAATATTTATTATCATCTAATTTAATTTTTATATTACTATCTCCTGATATTTCATTTCCAGATTTAGGAGCACTAGCAATTCCAATCTGAGCTGTAAAATTATCCATAGATATATATTTTTGCAAATATGTTTTGGTATCAATATTACTACTATCTTTATGTAACACTATTTTTTCTTTGCAAATTTTAGTTAAAACATCCTCAATAATTTTTATTTTTTCTTTATCTTCAAAATATTTTTCAAATAACAAATCTATAAAATATTTTTTGCTATTATTTTGTCTAATTCTAATTTCTTTTATATATATTTCTTTTTGTTTAAGTAATTCTTTTATTTCTGTTTCTTTTCGTTGATAGCCTTTTTCTTTTGAGTTTGACATGTCTTCAGCAATTTCAGAAATAGCTTTTGAAACTCCTTTTAACTGTTTTGATATTGATTTTTTGTTTTCTTGTAAACGTTGTTTCCACTGAAAATTCATTTCATTTATTCTATAAGTTCTATTTATTATTCTAATTACCTGCTCAACATCTTCTTTAATTGCTCTATTTGTTTCTACATCTAATATTTCATTTCTGCTTTCAAATATATCAAGTAAATCTCTTTCATTTATTTCTTCTTTATCTGTCAAAACCCTATATATTTCTTCTATAATCCCATTTGACATACTAATTAGTTCTTCATATAAAATATTATTTGGAAAACTATCCAGATTTGTAAGTAAATCTTCAACAAAAATTTCTTTACTTCTATTAATATTTTCAATTTCATCCAATACCAAATCTTCATCCTGTATTCCATAGCTTTGAGCAATTTCCTTAACAGTATCTGATAAATAAGACAATCTATCTTCCGCATTTCTGCTTTCAGCTAGTCTATTATCAAAAACAGGTGCAAAAAATTTATTTTTTTCAACTAGATCATCTACAGTTATAGCAACACGTTTTGGAAGAACCATTAATCCTATAGCAGATATTAAAATTTCTTTGTATAAAACAACTTGTATTGTTGCTCCTGTTGATATGTAAGATAATACAGCATTTCCAACTAAAAATCCTAAAATAACACCTATTTTTCCTAATTTATTTAGCAATCCTCCAATCATTCCAGAAATAGATAATGAAAGGACCTGCAATGGTGTAATCTGACCTATAACTCCTAAAATTAAACCTAAAGAAATACCTATTGTTGAACCAACAAGCACACCATTCCTCCAGGCTAGTACCAAAATTAAAAATATTGAAAGAACATTTGCTATTGATATTCCAAAAAATCTATATTTTGCTAATGAAACTGCTGCTATAGCTACTAAAACCGTAGCTCCAATAATTTCTTCTATTGAAAAAGCTGATCTTAAACCAAATTCTTCTATTACTCCTATACTATTTACAAATATTTTATAAAAAGCATATTCAATAATAATTGTTATAAATGAAACAATAGCATCATAAACTAAAACAGGACCAATTGCTAATTTAATGACTTTTACAACTATTGATGCTATAATTAAATTTTTGCCTAATTTAGTTATCTCATTTCTATCATCTTGAACATAAGGTTTAAAAAAAATAACAGATACAAAAAACATTAAAATAGTTAAAAAATAAGATAAAAGTTCCCCTGGTCCAAGACCTACTAGTACTCCTAATGATGTAGTTATAAGTACGGCACCAGCAGGAATTGTACTACTACATGCTGCAACAAAAAACGCTATTGCAAAAGGAGAAATCCCATCTTTTATTGAAACTGTGGAAATTAAAAAAGATATTATATAAATAATTATATTTTGAATTGTAAAAATTTCTTTTATGATTTCTTTTTTATTATTAACTTTAACATCCTTATTATTTAGCTCGATATTGTCAGCCAAATTTTGAAACATCCCTACCACCTCATACTTTTTTAATATTTAACAATATATTCTCTAAAAAAAATGTCATAAATTAATAAAATATTAAAAAAGTTATTTGCTTTTTGTGATATATTCTTTTATAAAATCTCAAATAGTGTCATTATTCTATTATACTTTCCTAAAAAAATCAACTAATAAATAAAGAAGAAAGAGAACAATAGCGGACATTTTTATATATTACACTATTTAATTTCATTGTAAAGTCCGCGTCAATTGTTCGCCCGCCAAAATTTCTTTAGAAATTTTGTGTGGATTTGTGGCGAAGCCTTTATCTTATAGGAAATTCGTAGAAATTTCCTATAAGATAACAAAAGCGGACAATATATAATCTGCAAAAGAAAAAAATATCTTGAATTGTCCGCGTCTTTGTT
>CANQAH010000042.1 GCA_947588885.1 uncultured Clostridia bacterium | reverse complement strand
AAGATAAAAAAATGGCAATTCATTTTTGGAATTGCCATTTTTTACTTTTTATATATTTCCTTTATTTTTCTAGACAAAATACTTGCAATAACTCTATGACTATCTCTAGATAAATGTATTCCATCTTCTCCTGTTTTCCATTCTTCATTTCCAATGAAATAGCAATTGTTTCTTAGTGCTATATCTTGGTATATGTCATTAAGCTTTTCTGATTTTTCTACTCCTCCTATAAATTTAGGATTTTCTTTTGTTATTACTGGTGGTGTTAAAATCATTAGTTTTGGACATGTTCCTCTAAATTGTGATTTTCTATTTATAATTTTCTTTACAAAAAATTCTTCAAAAATTTCTCCGATTTCTTTTGGATTTCTATAAAACTCTGTTTTTAATTCATTTGTTCCTAGCATTATTATAACTAAATCTATTGGATCATGAGAGTCTAAACATGGTATTAAGTAAGTTGCTCCACTTCTTCCTTCTTTATCAGTTCTTTTTTCTTCAGATGTTAACGTTCTTCCATTAAGACCTTCTTCTATTATTTCAAATCTGTCATCATTTAGCATTTCCTGTAATGCACCTGGCCATCTTTCTGATTTTGAATGTCTTTGATGGTCACTGCCTGAAATGTATCCCCATGTATTTGAATCACCATAGCATAAAATTCTAATTGTTTCATTCATCATATTCTCACATCCTTTTTTATAATTGATGAGATTATATCATACATAACTAAAAAAAGGAAGGTCTTAATACTCTATAAACTTCTATTTATTCCCATAGCTACAACATCTGTCATATTAATTATCAATTCGTCTATTTCTTTTGGAGTAACTATTAAATTAAAATCTTTAGGATTTAATGCTTCTTTTATTTCTTCATAATTATTTTCTTTTTTTAATTCATTTAAATATTCATTAGATTTTGCTTCATCTTGTAATTTTTCTATAAAAAGATCTAAACAATTATTTGTTATTGTTGCAACATCTACAACTGTTGGTATTCCTATTGCAATTACAGGTACTCCCAAAGTATCCTTTGATAATTCTCTCCTTTTATTTCCTATTCCTGCACCAGGTATTATACCAGTATCTGAAATTTGAACAGAACTACTTATTCTATCTATACTCTTTGAAGCCAAACTATCAATTGCAATAATTAATTTAGGCTTTATATTATCTACTATTCCTTTCAATATTTCTTGTGTTTCTATTCCTGTTGTTCCTAATACTCCTGGTGAAATTGCTGATACTTCTCTATCTCCTTCATTGACATACTGTGGTAAATATTTAAAGATATGTCTTGTTACATCTATATTTTGAATTACTTTTGGTCCTAATGAATCTGGTGTTGAATATAAATTTCCTAAGCCTACTACAAGTATTTGATCTTCTGGTTTACTTAGATTTTTTATTAATTCTTGCAATTCATTTGATATTGCATATGCAATTTTTTCTTTTTCTTCTTCTTGTATATTTTTCATTCTTTTTACATCAATTGTTACATAATTTCCTCGTGGTTTTGCTATTGCTTTTTCGCCTTCTTCATTAGTCACTTTTACCTTAAAAACTTTTATAGAATTTGATACTATTTTTTCTTGACTTTCTATTCCAGGTATTTCGTCTTTTATGTTATTTGCTTCTTTAAAAAGTTCTCTTCTTTCTATTGCTAAATCCGTTCTAAAATCCATAAAAAACCTCCTTTATATTATTTTCTAATATAAAGGAGATTTTATACATTGAATAATTTAACTTTCAAAAAAATCTATTTTAAAAATTTCTCCTACAGCTTTTTCTTCATTTATTCTTTTTATAGCTTCAGCAAATGTCGGAGCAATTGATAGTACCTTTATTTTTTCTATTCTTTTTTCTTCAGGAACTGGAACAGTATTTGTTACAACAAGTTCTTTAATTGGTGAATTTTTTATCCTTTCTACAGCATCTCCTACTAATATTCCATGTGTTGCAGCTGCATATATATTTTTTGCTCCAGATTTATTTAATATATTTACTGTCTCCATTAATGTTCCACCAGTGCTAATTTCATCATCAAATATAATCGTATTTTTTCCTTTAACATCTCCTATAATAGTAGTTGATATTGCTTTATCATCATTAGCATCACGTCTTTTATCAACTAAAGCAATCGGACAATTAAAGAATTTTGAATATTTATACGCTTTTTTTGCGCTTCCAGCATCAGTAGCTATAATAACCATATCTTCAATTTTTTTATTTAAAAAATATTGTTCTAATATGAATTCTCCTGTTAGTCTATCGCAATTGATATTGAAATATGCTTGAATTGCAGGATTGTGTAAATCACATGTAATTACTCTTGTTGCACCAGCTGCTTCAATTATTTGTGCCATAAGCTTTGCTGTTATTGGAATCCTTGGTTGATCCTTTTTATCAGATCTTGAGTATGGAAAATATGGTAACACTACATTTATTTTTTTGGCTGATGCTCTTTTTACAGCATCTATTGTGATTAACATTTCCATTATTCTCTCATTTATTGGTGGCATACATGTTTGTATTATATAAACATCCTGTTCTCTGACTGTTTCCAATATTTGTACAAAATTATTATCATTTTTAAATTTTAATGATTTAATTTTTCCTGGTTGTATTTTTAAATAGTCACAAATTTCTTGAGTAAATTCTTCTGCTGTTGGACATGCAAATATTTTAATTTTTTCCATTTTTTACTCCTTTTATTTAATTTTATCTCTAAATTTTAGAAAACTTCTTTATTATACAATATAAAGAAGTTTTCATAATTTATAAATCTATATCGTCTCCATCTGGATCACCATCACCATATGTGTCAACTTTTTTTCTGGTTTGTTCATTATTTTCATTTTGAGTTTGCATTTCTTTTATTACCTTTTTTTCATCAACATTTACTTTTGGGCATATTTCATCAAAAGAGCTTTCATTTTTTGCAGACTTAATAACTGGTTCTGATTTTAACTCAGACACATCTTGTTCTTTTTCTTCATTTTTAACTGCTTGTCCTTTTGGATGAGTATTTCTTCTTGAAAGTGCTCCTTTTATTTTTGCTATTGCAGTTGTTGCAGCGGCTCCAATTGTTCCACCTATTAATGCTAATATTCCCATTTTCTTAATAGCTGTATCTGCTTTTTCTTCAGTAGTTTTTACTTCTTCTTCAGATAAATTTTCATTTTCTAAATCTTGCGCTAATTTATCCGCGATTTCGCTACCTTCAATTATTAAATCATCTGATGATAAATCATGAAAATCCACATCATATTTACTTAATTCTTGAACATGACTAATGAATTCTGGTATATTTGATATTCTAGATATATCATTCATTGCATCTAGATTAATTGTATGGTCATAGTCTAAAAAAATAGCATATGGCGATTTTGAATTTCTTGTAACTTGATTAAATATCATACTTTCTATTGTTTCTGATATAACTGGATTTATGGTTCTATATTTCATATATTCTTTACTTACATATGCCATAAATTTCGGATTATCGCTTCTTATAATTTTACTTATACTTGTAAGATATTTATTTAAATTCATTTCATCCATATGCTTCTCCTTAGAAATTATTCTTCCCAGTTATGATATACATCTGATACATCATCTAGGTCTTCTAGTTTTTCCAAGAAATTTTCCATTCTTTCAGCATCTTTTTCATTTAATTTCACATATGTGTTAGGTACCATTCTAACATCAGCTTCAATAAATGTTAAATTATTTTTTTCTAGTTCTTCTCTTACAGAAGAAAAGTTTTCTGGTGCTGTTGTTATCTCATAAACTTCATCATCTGCTTCAAAGTCCTCTGCACCTGCATCTATAGCAAGTAACATTAAATCATCTTCTTGCATGTCTGTAGATTCTTTTTCTATTACAATTACACCTTTTTTCTCAAACATATATGAAACACATCCAGTTGTTCCTAAATTTCCTCCAGCCTTATCAAAAACATGTCTTATATCTGCTGCTGTTCTATTTCTATTATCTGTTGATGCATTTACTATTACTGCAACTCCAGATACTCCATATCCTTCATATGTAATTTCTTCATAATTTGCACTATCCGCAGAACCAGATGCTTTTTTTATTGCATTATTAATTGTATCATTTGGCATATTTGCTGCCTTGCATTTTGCTATTACATCTTTAAGTTTAGAATTACCATTAGGATCAGGGCCACCTTGTTTAACTGCTATTAATAATTCTCTACCTAGTTTTGTAAAAATTTTTCCTCTTGCTGCATCTGCTTTACCCTTTTTAGCTGCAATATTATGCCATTTTGAATGTCCTGACATTGATAATTCCTCCTTTTTATATTATATTTATGTATTTTAACATATTTTCAAACATTTTAATAGTGTTTTTTTCTAAATTACTTTATATTCTTTATTTCATTTCTAAAATATTTCTTGCCATTTGTATTCCTGAACATGATGCCATCATTAATCCTCTTGTCATTCCTCCACCATCGCCAATTGAATATAATCCTTTTATATTTGTTTCAAAATCTTCATCTATTACTACTTTATTGCTATAAAATTTAATTTCTGGTCCATAAAGCAAATTATCTGGATTTGCGAATCCTTCAATAACTTTATCTACTTGTTTTATAAATTGTAATATGTCTGTCATTGTTCTATATCCAATTGCAAAAGTAATGTCACCTGCTACTGCAGATTTTAATGTTGGTACTACTGAATTTTTTTCTAGTTCTTCTTGCCATGTTCTTTTTCCTCTTGAAATATCTCCTAATCTTTGTACAACAACATTTCCATCGCCTAACTCATTTAAATTTTTAGCTACATTTCTACCATAGTCGATAGGCTTATTAAATGGATATGTAAAATTGTGTGATACTAAAATTGCCAAATTTGTATTTGTACTTTTTTTATCTTTATACGAATGTCCATTAACTAATGTTAAATTATGATCATATACTTCTGATGAAACAAATCCACTTGGATTTTGGCAAAATGTTCTGACTTTATCATTAAATGGCCATGGTCTTCCTATTATTTTTCCTTCATACATGTAATGATTTATATCTTGCATTATTTTATCTGGTAATTCATATCTTATACCTATATCAACAGATCCTGCTGTTGTCTTTATTCCATGCTTATCACACATATCTACTAGCCAGTTAGCACCTTTTCTCCCAACTGCAAGTACTACTTTATCTGAAAAAATTTCTTCTGATTTATATTTTGTATCTTCTACATGTTCAGCAGGCTTAACTTTTACACCCATTATTTTTCCATTTTCAACAATTAAATCATCAACAACTGTTTCAAACATAAGGGTAACACCATTATCTTCTAAATATTTTTCGATTTTTCCATATAATTCATGTGCTTTTTCTGTTCCTAAATGTCTTATTGGTATGTCTATTAGATTTAATCCTTCTTTTTTAGCTTTCTTTTTTATTTTGCTAACTTCTTCTCTAAATTCTATTCCTTCTAATTTTTTATCTGCTCCAAATTCTAGATATATTTTGTCTGTATAATCTATTAAATCTTTGGTTTTTTCAACACCTATATATTTATGTAATTCTCCTCCTATATGAATATCATCATCATCTGGATTATATAAAGAAAGCTTACCATCAGAAAAAGCTCCAGCTCCAGAAAATCCACTAGTAATATTGCAAAATGGTTTGCATTTTACACACTTCCCAAGTTTTTCTATTGGACAATTCCTTTGTTCAACTCTTTTTCCTTGCTCAATAAGCAATATTTTTTTATTGCTATTTCGTTTAATAAATTCATATGCCATGAAAATAGAACCTGGGCCCATTCCAACAGCAATTATATCATACTTTTCTTTCATTTACGTATCACCCTTTCTTTACTTACATGTCTGATTATATAATTTTATTTCTAATTTGACAATTATTTTATTTTATTATTTTTGGTAACCAAATAATAATTGCTACAATTACAGAAATAATTGCATTAACTAGAACTGCTCCAGCTGCAGCATCTTTTGCTTTTTTAGCTAATATATTTTTTTCTTTTGTTACTAAATCAACTGTATTTTCAATTGCAGTATTTAATAATTCAGATGATATTACAAGACCAAAAAGAATTATACAAATTATCCATTCTATATTAGATATTTTATAAATTATTCCCATTACTATTACAACTATAACTGCTAATAAATGTATTTTTATATTTCTTTCTTCAATTATTGTTCTAATTATTCCTGCTAATGCATATTTAAAAGATAGTAAAAATCTTTTCATTTCATCTTCTCCATTTGTTCTATAATATTTTTATTATAAAGATTTTATATCTGAAAACATAAAAAAAGCTAGTAAAAATACTAGCTTTTTCAGTTAATCATTTCTTCTTCCAAAGATTTCTAATATTCTTAAGAATATGTTAATGAAATCTAAGTATAGTTGAAAAGCTCCATATACGGCAATTTTTTCTTCATCTATACTAAATTCTTGGCTTAAAGTTTTTATTTTATTCATGTCATATGCTGTTAATCCAGCAAATACCAATAGTATTACCCAATCTAGTGCAATGTCTAGTGGTTGACTTCCTACAAAAATATTAATAAGTGTTAAAATTAATGCAATAAATAATGTAGCTAAGCAAATTGTTCCTAATTTACTTAAATCTTTTTTTGTAGCATATCCTAAAAATGCTAATGTTCCAAATAATCCAGCTGTTGCAAATAGTGCATATGCTATTGTTGTTAAATCATATGCAACAAATATTATTGAAAAAGTTGCTCCTGTCAGCATCGAATATAAGAAAAACAGCATTGTTGTTACCATTGCTGGTAATTTAGGTAGTAAAAATCCCATTACAAGTGCTATTACTACTTGGGCTATTAATATTACTGCCCATCCTCCTGCTATTTCTGCAAAAGCTCCACTATAATAAGTATATGCTGCAACTATTGATGTACTTAATAATCCTAGAAACATCCATAAAAATGTCTTAGCTAGAGTTTTGTTGGTGGTTTGTACATACGTTTCTTCCATATACTTCCTCCTTATTTAATTAATTATTAATCTATTTCTAAATATCCTCCAAATGCTTTGCTTGTTGGATATTCTGGTAATATCTTAGATCCTCCTGCAACTACAATTCTGTCTCCTTTTTCTAAGTGACCTAGATTTTTATGTTTAGCTATACCATCTGTTATAACTTTATTTATATCACCTTTATTCTCAATATAAACAGGAAATACATTCCATACTAGTCCAAGTTGTCTGAATGTTCTCTTATTATCTGTTACAACAAGTATTGGACATTGTGCACCCATTCCTGATAGCCTTCTTGCTGAACTTCCTGTATTTGTATAACAAACTATTGCATCTGCTTCAATTGATTTAGCCATAACACATACTGAATATGCAATATTATCTTCTAAAGAGTTTAATACAATATATTCACTTCTTCTAGTTTCGAATCTCTTCCAATATTTAATTGTTGGTTCAACTCTTTTAGCTATTTTATCCATTGTTTGTATACATTCTAATGGATATTCTCCTAATGCACATTCACCAGATAACATTACTGCACTTGTTCTATCAAATATTGCATTTGCAACATCGTTTGCTTCAGCTCTTGTAGGTAATGGATTATGAGTCATTGATTCTAGCATTTGAGTTGCTGTTATTGCTGGTTTATTTTCTCTATTTGATAATCTGATTATTCTTTTTTGCATAATTGGTGGTTCTGTAAAATCTGTTTCTGTAGCCATGTCACCACGTGCGATCATTTGTCCATCAGCATTTGTTACAATTTCTTCAATATGCTCTAATCCTTCTAAGTTTTCAACTTTTGTTATTATTTTTATATCTTTTCCGCCATGCTCATCTAATACTTTTCTAACTTGATCTATATCATCTTTTCCTCTTGTAAATGACATAGCAACATAATCATATTCATGTTCGCATGCTGCAATTAAGTCATTTATATCTTTTTCTTTTAAAGCTGGTAAATGTACTGATGTTCCTGGTAAGTTGATTGTTTTTCTATGTCCTAACATATTTCCATGAACTACTGTACAATGAATATCTTTATCAACTATTTCATCAACTACTAATTCTATAGCTCCATCATCTATTAATACTTTAGATCCTGGTTTTACATCTTGATATAAATTTTTGTATGAAACAGATACTTTATCTTTATCTCCAATAATATCTTCATTTACTAATACAAATTTTTGTCCATCCTCTAATTTTATTTTTTCTTTAATATCAACATTTAATTTTCCAGTTCTAATTTCAGGACCTTGCATATCAAGAATCATTGGAATTGGTAAATCCATTTCTTCTCTTAATCTAATAATTTCTTCTGTTTTTTCTTTCTGTTCTTCATAACTTCCATGTGAATAATTTATTCTACAAACATTTAGTCCAGCTTCAAATAATTCTTTTAATCTGTGTTCACTTGCTGGTCCTATTGTTCCAACTATTTTTGTTTTTCTTAATTGTGTTTTCATATAAATATCTCCTTTTTATTATGTTAAATCTAAAATCACTTTGTTAAGTATACCACAATGAATAAATAATTCAAGTATTTTTAAATACTCTTTTTCAATCATAACAATATAGATATTAGATTTTATATCTAATATCTATATTATTTCCGTTTCTTTATTTGGTCATCCATTTTATTAAATTCATGTTTTCTGAATCTAATAACATCTCATTTTTAGGCATAACTCTGAATGTATACCCAAAATTTCCTCCTGTCACTAATTTTATTTTTGTAGAGTATTTATAAGTGTTTTCCTCTTTTCCAGTTTCTATTTTCTTCATTTCTGTAGCATGAATATTATTTACAATTCCAGTTTCTTGTATTTGACCGTAAAATACTTGAACAGAAACATTTTCAGGATCAAAATTTGGTAATTTCACATTGCATGTTACTTCTAACATATCTCCTGCATTCATTTTTATGTTGTCAACATTATTTTCTTGTGTTATTGTAATTTCTTGCCATCTTTCTTTAGCTGATTTTTTCCATTTTGCAAAATTATTTACCTTATCTAATTCTTTAAAGTGTTTATTATGCAAATCACATAATGGCATATATATTTTTTCCATATAATCAATTAACATTCTTGATGTACTATATTTTCCGCCTGTTGTTATTATTGAATTTTTCATTATTTTTAACCATTCTTTTGAATAGTCAGTATCTTTCTTTTTATAATATGTTGGTATAATTTTATTTTCCAAAATACTATATAAGCTATTGCTATCATTGTTATCTTGGATTTCATATGAATCATAATTAGTTTCAGTTCCAATTGCCCAGCCATTTGTTGTGTCATATCCTTCAGCCCACCATCCATCTAGTACACTGAAATTTATAACTCCATTTATTGATGCTTTTTCTCCAGATGTACCAGAAGCTTCCATTGGTCTTCTTGGATTATTTAGCCATACATCTACACCACTTACTAAATATCTTGCTAGAGCAATATTATAATTTTCTAGAATAAATATTTTTCCTTTAAATTGTGGCATCATAGATATTTCATGTATTTGTCTAATTAAATCTTGGCCTTCAACATCTGCTGGATGAGCTTTTCCTGCAAATATTATTTGAACTGGTCTTTTTTCTTGATTTAAAATTTGTGTTAGTCTTTCTATATCTCTAAAAATAAGTGTAGCTCTTTTGTAAGTAGCAAATCTTCTTGAAAATCCTATAGTTAAAGCATTTGGATCAAGTTTTGATAAAATATCATTTATTTCTTCATACCCATATCCACTTCTTTTATATCTTTCTGTAAGGTTTTTCTTTATAACTTCAATTAATTTTTCTTTTCTTTTTAAGTGTTCCTGCCATAATTTTTCATCTGGTATTGAATTGATTTTTTTCCATGTATTGTCATCTTGTATATTATCTTGCCAATATGGCATTAAATATTCATTGTATAAGTTTTTGATATTTGGTGCTAGCCATGAACAAGTATGAACTCCATTTGTTACATATGTTATTGGTGATTCATTTGCTGCAATGTCAGGCCATACTTCTGTAAACAATTCTCTTGAAACTGCTCCATGCAATTTACTAACACCATTTTTCTTCCCTGCTATACGTAATGCAAGAATTCCCATATTAAATCCTGGCTCTAAACCGGTTGTTTCTTTCATTCCTAATCTTAGGAATCTTTCTCTTTCTATTCCAAATTCATTCCAAATTCCATCAAAATATTTATCTATTAATGATATATCAAATATATCATTTCCTGCTGGTACTGGTGTATGTGTTGTAAATGCTGTTTGTGATGTTACTATTTCCGAAGCAATTTCAAATGAAACTTCTTTTTCTTTCATAGTATTTCTTATTAGCTCTAGTGTCAAAAATGCAGAATGTCCTTCATTCATATGATATACAGTTGGCTTTAAACCTAAAGCTTTTAATAACTCTACTCCAGCCATTCCTAAGACAATTTCTTGTCTTATTCTCATCTCTTTATCTCCGCCATATAATTTTAAAGTTATGTTTCTGTATTCTTCATTATTTTGTTCTATGTCGGAATCCATTAAATATAAATTAACTCTTCCAACTTCTATTTTCCATATTTTCAAATATAATGTGTCATTTAATAAAGGCACTTCAATTATCATGTCTTTATCATCTTCAGTTTTTACAGGATTTATTGGTAAATTATATAAGTCGATATTATTATATTCTGTTTCTTGTATTCCATATCCATTTATTTTTTGGTTAAAATAACCATTTTTGTAAAGCAATCCAACTGCTACAAGTGGTATTCCTAAATCACTTGCTGATTTTAGATGATCTCCAGATAAAATACCCAATCCGCCTGAATAAATAGGTAAAATTTCATCTAATCCATATTCTGCTGAAAAATATGCTATTAAATCATTTTTATTATTTGGATACTTTTTGGCAAACCATGTATCTTTGCTATTCATATAGCTTTCATAGTTTCCTACTACTGTTTCATATAATTTAAGTATCTCTGTATTTTGTGAAGCCTTTTCTATTTTTTCTTGACTTACAAGTTTTAAAAACTTTGTTGGATTTTTATCTATTCTTTCCCATAAATCTGGATCAATCATTTTAAATATCTTCAAAAATTCTGTATTCCATGACCACCATAAATTATTAGCAATCACAGATAATTTTTTTAGTTCTTTTGGCAATTGTGGGATAACTGTAATCCTATTGAAAATATACATATTTTCCTCCTTTGTAAATCTATAGAAATTTCTTTTGTATTCTCTATTTTAATATAATAATTATCTATTAAAAAAAATTTTTTGTCAAACATTTTTAAATGTTTTAATTGCTTAAAATGTTTCTTTTTAGTTACATTTTTTGACATATAGCTTTTTTTATTTATTTATGATATAATTATATTATGTAAATTTTATTTTTGAAACGGAGGTATATTTAAAATGGCAGCTACTAGGAAAAATCATCGTAGGAACAAATGTCGGAAGTTTCAGGCAATAGCCACTCGGTTTTTGCTGTTTGCTTGCACTCTGGTGCTCGCAATTGCCATGCTCTTACAGTTTTTTTATGTTGGCGGAAAAATCTTAGGAACGCAGTTCCAGCTTTATAGAGTGTATAGAAATATACAATACTATGAGGAACAGCGTGATTTGGCACTTAAGACTGGACGCGGAGAATCTGCCAATCACGCCGATCAGGAGATCGAAAAATTAAATGATAGGCGAACTGAAATTATGCAAAGCGAGGACAAGTTGGTTGCTTTTGCAGCACAATGGCAGGTAAGCATAATTATGTGCCTTTTAGGCATTCTTATCATAATTTTTCCGCTGCTTTTCCTGTGGATAATTATCATAAGGATGGAACTTCTTCCTAAAATCATTGACCTGGAAGAAAAAGTTTTCGTCTTGGCATTGGCATTTTTGTTCTGGCTGCTGATGTGGGCATTTTACTATCTTATGACAGCATTTAATGAGCTCTATAATCAGACCAGTAATCTGTGTGGAACGTTTTCACCAGAGAAAATATTTGCCCGGATAAAAAATCACTTTTCTTAATACGAATACTGTAAAGACAATTACATGGCAGAAAAAAGCGGACCGGTTTCGACCGGCCCGCAACTTTTTTATATAATAGAAAAATGCTCCGCATTTTCTATTATATAAAAAAGCTTCGCTACAAATCCACACAAAATTTCTAAAGAAATTTTGGCGGACGAACAATTGACGCGGACTTTTCAATGAAATTAAATAGTGT
>CANQAH010000041.1 GCA_947588885.1 uncultured Clostridia bacterium | reverse complement strand
TTAATATTTTCGCTATTTATGACAATTTAAAGTCCGCGTCAATTGTTCGCCCGCCAAAATTTCATTAGAAATTTTGTATGGAATTGTGGCGAAGCCTTTATATAATAGGAAATGCGGAGCATTTTCCTATTATATAAGAAAATCTCCAACAATTTTGTTGGAGATTTTCTTTACTTAAACTTTTAATTAAACTCTTCTTTTAAAAATAATTTTGTTGCAGTTTCTGGACTATAGACTCCAACTGGATCCTTAATTGGAGCAAATTCTTTTTCCTCTTGAACTCTAAGTAAAGTAATATTATCGAAAAATTTAAAAGAATCAAATATAAATGTTTCAAATTTATATGAATTTGGAGAATCTGGAACAATTTTCATTCCTTCATCATTAATATACGTATTTTTCTTAGTTGCCCTATGATAAGGCAATTTTACGTTAGCAATTTTCTCTATAGCGTCAATAGAAAATAAATGACATAAAATATTTACTTCACGGAATAAATACTTATCGCCAACTTTTGCGTTTGTTATATCATCTGTGATTCTTTCATAACCAAGCATTGCAGGTTTTCCATTTTTTCTGCAGAATACCCAATCTTTTGAGTAAGGATCTTTTTTAAATATTGTTTTAGCACCAATTTGTGAATTTTTCGCTGTTAATGCTAAAAACAATGGATCAGCAACCTTAACTAGTGTGTTATCTATACCAGAAACAAATACCCATTTAATACCTGATTCTTTCATTTGATCTATAAGACCATTAATTTCTAATGCTTCAAATAAATTCCCATTACCATTTGAAGCCTCATTTACTTGGTATGGCTCTGAAAGAAGAATTTTTCCATTATCAGCAGAAACGATTGGTAATTTATCTTGAATAAAGAAAAAAATCATATTTTTATCATAATCAAAATAATTTTTCTCTTCAAAAAATTTAATTGTATCTGCATTATTATTTTCGCTAGTCATAATATACCAAGGAATTGTAACTCCATATCTTTTATTAGCTTGTTTTATTTTATCAGCTAATATTTCAAAAAGTGATGCCTTTTTTGGAAATAAGTTAAGTTCAAAAGTACCTTTTGGACCTTTATGTCCTAATCTTGTTCCTTGCCCACCTGCCATAGTTAAGACAGCATAATTAGACTGTTTTAAAAGAGAAGTACCATAGTTTTCTAATTCTCTACGCTCTTTGACAGGTATTTCACTTTTAATATAATAGTCAAGAGGCTCAACTAATTCATCTGTAGGTATTGGTATATTTATTAAAGATTCATAAAGATTATTAGTCTTTTGAAAATCAATTTCTGAAAGCTGAGAAAGTAATTTTTGTTTTTCAACATCTGATAATTCATCATAAAAATTTAATAAATGTTGTTGATTATACTTTTCTAAAACATTTTTAACTTGTTCATAGAGACTATCCATAAAATCCATACCTCTCAAACTCTAAGATATTGCCTTAGATAAGTTTTTTAACAAAGTTTCTTTGTCAGGAATATCTGAATTTTCTAATTTCTTAATTTCTTTCTTCAAATCATAAGGAAGTCTTATGAAATTAATTGAATATTCAGAAAGTTCCTTAGAATCAAGAAAACCTTCTAATATAACATATGAAGATAATGTCGAAAAGTGAGATAATTCGACATCATTTATATCATTATCAATTTCAATTGGTAAACCGACGCTACCAGTATTAAAAATAGTTTTATTCTTAAATCTAAATAAATTAGGAGAATGAATATGTGCATATCCAACAATATCTGGAACGGGATCAGACACAGATTTACCTAAAAATTTAGTATTTTCAAACAATTGTAAAGGACTATTTAGTTCAAATTTTGCATATTCATTTTCTGCATTAGAGTGTAAAGGATTAAAAATATGCTTTAAACTATATGGTGAAGCATGAAACAATCTTACAAGATGCCCACTAAGATAAAAATCATATGAAAAAGGAAGATTACCGAGATAATCAACATTTTCTTTTGACATTTTGTTTATAGTCCATTCTTGTAATTTAATAACACAATTATGAGCTAAAAGATGATCACAATTTCCACGAACAACAACTTCACAATTTTCTCTAACTAAATCTGTTACTTCATTAGGACTAACTCCTTTTATAGCGATATCTCCTAAACAATAAATATGAGTTATACCACGCTTTTTAATATCCTTTAATACAGTTTCTAAAGCTGTAATATTTCCATGTATATCTGCAATTATTGCTATTTTATCCATATTAGAAACCTCCTTAAAATTAAAAATCTTTATGTATTTGCATAATTTTTTCAGAATCATTATTTAAAATATTTAAAAAAACCTTGGCAATTGCTGGATCAAATTGTGAACCAGCGCAACGTTTAATTTCTTCTTTGGCTTCTTCAAAAGTTGAAGCATCTCTATAAGAACGTTTAGAAGTCATAGCATCAAAAGCATCTGCGACTGAAACAATTCTAGCAAGTAAAGGAATACTTTCTCCAACTAACTTATCAGGATATCCGGAACCATCAAAATATTCATGATGATATTTAACAATTGGTAAAATATCTGAAAAAATATTAGCATTTGATAATATATGTGTACCAATTATAGGATGTTCTTTAATTTTTTCATATTCATCCATTGTAAGAGGACTATCTTTTAATAAAATAGAGTCTGAAATCCCAATTTTTCCAATATCATGAAATAATGAACCAACTTGTAATGTATGCATTTCATCAGATGACAAGTTTAGTTTTTCACCAATTAGTTTTGAATATTCAGCAACTCTGCTAGAATGACCTTTTGTATAAATATCTTTTGCTTCAACAGTATTTTTTAATATTTCAATACTATCTAAATAAGATTGTTCTAATAATTTATTTGTTTTAGTTAATTTTTCATTTATTTCTTGAATAGTTTCAAGTTGATGAACAGACCTTAATGCAGATTCTACCAGTAAAACTAACTGATCAAAGCTTTCACTTCTTTCATAATAACTTTGAACATCTAATTTTTTTATAGTTTCAAGAGGAGAAACTAAATCTTTAGGTTCTGTAATAAGCAAAATATAAATATTTTTGTTAAAACTCCTAATTTCAGGAACTATATTTTCAATATGAACGGAATCTATTATATAGTCAAGAATCATTAAATCAAAATGTTCTTCTCGAAGTAATTTCAATGCTTCAGAAGGATTTCTTAAGTCAACAATATCGTAATTTTGAAAATATAGTTTTAATGAATCTATAATAAAATCAATATCACTTAATATTAAAATTCTATCTTTATTATTAATATCTTTTACAATATCTAATTCCATAAAAGACCTCTTTCAAAATAAAAAATTAGATAAAAATAGCTCTAGCATTATTTTTTAACATATTATCTCTTAGTTTTCTAATTAAGTCAATAGAAATAAAAATATGAATATTTTTACAATTTTGGGTGAACCTAAATAAAAATTAAATGAAAATATTAAGGAGAGAAAATGTACCATGTAGAGCAAAAAGAAAATAATATATTTTTACTTTTAGTAATAATTGGATTAGTTGCACTATTTACAATACTTGCATATACATTATTCTTAGATAGCCACAAGTATTATTATGCAGAAAATGTAGTTGGAACAAAAATATATCATGAAGAAGAAACAGATAATCTAGAACAAATCTTGCAAACAACACTTGATAGTACAGTAGGAATATCAAAAATAAAAGATAAAGGAACGACAATATTTTTAGAAAATAGTGCTGAAAATCTAGGGTTAGGAAGCGGCGTTATAATTTCACAAGGATATATATTAACAAACCAACACGTTTCAGGAAATAAATATTCAACATGTTATATCACAATGCATAATGGAGCAACAGATACAGGTGTTGTAGTATGGGCAAGTGAAGATCTAGATCTAGCAATAATAAAAATAAATATGAAAAATTTAGAAACAGCAACATTAGGAGATTCAGAAAATGTACAAATAGGCAATCGAGTATATGCAATAGGAAATCCTGTAGGATATGAATTACAAAGAACAGTTACATCAGGGATAGTAAGTGGAATAAATAGAACAATAAGGCTAGAAGACAATGAAAAGAAAACATATATGGAAGAACTGATTCAAACAGATGCAACTATAAATCAAGGAAATAGTGGAGGGCCATTAATAAATAAAAATGGTGAAGTAATAGGAATTACAACCGTAAAAATAGATAATGCAGATGGAATAGGATTTGCAATACCAATTAATATCATCAAGCCTATTATTAAAAAAATAGAAGAAACAGGAAAATTTGATGAACCATATCTTGGGATAACTGGATATGACAAAGAAGCAATTCCATATCTAAGTAATAATATAAACTTTGAAACAGGAATATATATTGAAGAAATAGACAAAGCGGGACCATTAGGCAAAAGTTCATTAATTGCAGGAGATATTCTCGAAAAAATTGATAACATACAAATAGAAAATATAAATAAGTTAAAAGAATATATATATACTAAAAATGTCGGAGATACTGTAACATTAACAATAAAAAGAAAAAAAGAAACTTTTGAAATCATTACAACATTAGCTAAAAGTTGACAAACTTTACATAAAGTTGATAAAAGAACAAAAATTTGCTATAATTTAAGTAGAATTTTTTATAGAAAGGGGCCAAATTAATGAAGGCAAAAACAGCTTTTCGGATTGGCTGGTGCGTCGTTTGGATTGCCGGAATGCTTTTGATGCGCAATGCTGGAATGATTGCTTATAGAAGTTTCTTAAGTTATGCCTTTGAGGCTATACTGAGTTGCTTCGTGGCAAGTTTCCTTGTGAAGCACAAGACATTCTACATTCTGACAGTCTTGATCCTGATAGTTTACCTCTTCGGAGAGTTAAGCATCACCGGGATTTTCTGCTTCATCATGAGCATAGGACTGTTGATTGCCACAACTTGTTTTCCGCAGAACTGAGGCCAAAAGAGGGGATGACTGCATCCTCTCACTTTTTTTGCAGATTTTGTCGAAATAGCAATTACGAAAAAGCTTGACAATACACTAATCTAAAACTATATTTCTGTAGAGGAGGAAAGAATGAAAAAATTTTATGCAGGTGTTGTGCTTAATAAAGAAGATCTAAAAGATAGTAATAGTAACCGTATAGAATTAGAATATTATAAAATTTCTAGAAAAAATAAAACGGATGTCAATAAAAACGTAAAAGTGTACGGAATTGAAATTATTAAAAAAGAATATTTAGGAAAGCGCAAATTAAAAGAAAAACAAAATATACATAATTTAACAAATGATGAAACAATAATTGATAAAATTTTAAATATATTAAAAGTAAATAAAGTGACACCAATAGGATTAAATGACGTAATTGAAGAAGTTCTATAAATAAGCACATAAAAATTGAGAAAATTATTTTAAATATTTTCTCAATTTTTTTATATAAAAGAAAATTACGAAGAAATTTTCTTTTATATAAAGGCTTCGCAACAAATCTACAGATAAAAAATTATGTTTAATATATACAATGTAAAAAATATGCTATAATAAAAAAACTGAAATAACAATTTTAGAAAGGTATAATAAAAATGAATGAAAAGTTTGATGTATTAAATGAAAGAGGAGAATACACAAATGAAGTAGAATTAAGAGATGAGTGTCATAAAAAAGGGCTTTGGCATAGAGCAGTAGCTGTATTCGTAATCAATTCAAAACAACAAGTTCTTTTACAAAAAAGAAGTGCTAAAAAGAAAATGTGGCCTAATATGTGGGATCTAACAGCTGGAGGACATGTACCATCAGGAGAACTAGGATTTCAATCAGCACTTAGAGAAACGGAGGAAGAAATAGGACTTAAACTAGATAAAAAAGATATTACATTTATAGGGTCATCAATATCTGAAAATATAAAAGGAGATATTATAGATAGACATTTTAATGAATATTATGTCATAAACAAAGATTTAGACGAAAAAAAGTTAAAACTTCAAGAAGATGAAGTTTCAGACATAAAATGGATGAATAAAGATGAAGTTATAAAAAGAATAAAAAATAATTATGATGGAATAACATCAAAACAAGGATGTTGGGAATACTTAATTAAATATTATGAATTTATAGATAATAATTAATGGAGGAAGTATGGAATTTTTTGATTCACATGCACATTATAATGATGAAAAATTTTTAGAAAATAGAGAAGAACTAATAGAAAATATGTATAAAAATGAAATTACTAATATAGTTTGTGCGGGGTATAATTTAGAAGCGTCAAAAGATGCAATAAAATTAGCAAGCAAATTCCACCATATGTTTGCAACTTGTGGAATTTCGCCTAATGATTTAAACGAAAATGTGGAAAAAGAATTGAAAAAAATTGAAGATATAGCTAAAAATGAAAAAGTTGTAGCAATTGGAGAAATTGGATTAGATTATTACTGGAATAAAGACAACAAAGAGTTACAAAAAGAAGTATTTAAAAAACAAATTGATATAGCAAATAAACTTGATTTACCAATTGTAATACATACAAGAGATGCAGTAATGGACACAATTCAAATAATAAAAGAAAATCCTGTAAATAAAAAAGGAATTTTTCATTGTTGTCCATTAAATCAAGAACTTATAAAAGAAGCATTAAAACTAGAATTTTATATATCTTTTAGTGGTGTAATAACTTTCAAAAATGCAAAACCTGACGAATGCATCAAATTAGTTCCAAATGATAGAATTTTAATAGAAACTGATAGTCCATATTTATCTCCTGAACCACATAGAGGAGAAACAAATACATCAATAAATGTTAAATTTGTAGCACAGAAAATTGCAGAAGTCAAAAATACAACCTTAGAAGAAATTGCACAAATAACAAAAGAAAATGCAAAGAGAATTTTTGAAATTGCCTAAATTAGTTGAAAAATAAGAAAAATCCATGTATAATAGTATCATTCGGAAAGGAAGGTATTTATGTTTCAAAAACTAGAAGCAGTAGAGAAAAGATACGAAGAACTAAATAAATTAATAAGTGATCCTGAGGTTATTTCAAGACAAAACGAGTGGAAAGAATTAATGAAAGAACACAGTGATTTAGTTGATATAGTAGAAAAATATAGAGAATACAAAAAAGTAAATGAAGCTTTAGAAGAAGCAAAAGAAATGCTTGCAGATAAAGATTTAAAAGAACTTGCTGAAATTCAAATAGAAGAATGCAAAGAAAAATTACCACAAATAGAAGAAGAGTTAAAAATTCTTTTAATTCCAAAAGATAAAGATGATGATAAAAATATAATATGTGAAATTCGTGGTGGTGCCGGAGGAGAAGAAGCAGCATTATTTGCAGGAACATTATTCAGAATGTATTCAATGTATACAGAAAGAAAAGGTTGGAAATTAGAAGTCTTAAACGAAAACGAAACTGAATTAGGCGGATATAAAGAAATATCTTTTATGATCACAGGAAAAGGCGTATATAGTAGATTGAAATTTGAAAGTGGTGTGCATAGAGTTCAAAGAGTTCCAGATACAGAAAGTAGTGGAAGAATTCATACATCAACAGCAACTGTAGCAGTTTTACCAGTTGTAGAAGATGTAGAAATAGAATTAAATCCAGCAGATATAAGAATGGAAGTATTTAGAGCATCAGGAGCTGGTGGACAACACGTTAATAAAACATCATCAGCTGTTAGATTAATTCATGAACCAACTGGAATAGTTGCAGAATGTCAAACAGAACGTTCTCAAGTACAAAACAGAGAATATGCAATGAAATTATTAAAATCAAGAATATATGAAATTGAAAAACAAAAACAAGATGAAAAATTAGCAAATGAAAGAAAATCACAAGTTGGTGCTGGAGACAGAAGTGAAAAAATTAGAACATATAATTACCCACAAGGACGTATAACAGATCATAGAATAGGATTAAGTATTTATCAAATGGAAAACTTTTTAAATGGAGACTTAGATGAAATGATAGATGCAATCACTGCTTATGATAGAGCAGAAAAATTAAAAGGTGAAGAACAATAAATTTGGCAAAGCACTTATATAATAGGAAATGTGGAGCACTTTCATATGATATAAAAAAAGGACTGATATATATCAATCCTTTTTTTAATATAGAAAATAATAAATTTAACAATTTTAATATATAATTAATTATTCATCTTCTTTTTTTATTATTCTACGATATTGAACAATTGAGAACATACCAAGGACTACCGCTAATAGAAGAATAAGAGCAAAATTTAAATAAGTATCTTCTATACCTGTTGAAGGTAAATTTTGTGTAGCATTTGTTGTATTTATAGGTGCACGGTTTGTTACTGTATTGCTTGGTGTTCCAATTGCATTTGAAGTATTACTTGTATTATTTTCTGTAATATTATTACCTGCTTCATTTGCACTACTATTAGTTGATGTATTAGTTGGAGTATTATTAGTAGATGTACTTGGAATTTGAGCTGCTAAAGAAAACTTAGCAAATACTAATACAACTAATATTGATAGTACAAGAACAGCTATTTTTCTAACATTTTTCATAATAGCCCTCCTACAAACATTTTTTAGATATTTACATTTACATTGTAAAGAAACAAATTAACAATGTCAATAGATAATAAATACAATTATGTTATATTCTATTTACAAAAAAATAAATTATATATATAATGCAAACACAAATTCGTAAAAACAGGGAGATAGACATGAATAATATAATTGATGAACTAAATAACAAACAAAAAGAATTAGTACTTGAAACAGAAGGACCTTGCCTAGTTATTGCAGGTGCAGGTAGTGGAAAAACCAAAGTACTTACACACAAAATTGCATATTTAATGCAAGAAAAAAATGTAAAACCATGGAACATTTTAGCAATTACATTTACAAATAAAGCAGCAAATGAAATGAAAGAAAGAGTGGAAAATTTAGTAGGAGAAGTAGCAAAAGATATGTGGATTGGAACATTCCACTCTATTTGCGTACGAATACTAAGAAAATATATAGATAGAATAGGATTTACATCTTCTTTCATCATTTTTGATACATCAGATCAACGCACATTAATAAAACAATGCTTAAAACAATTGAATATAGATGACAAAATGTTTAATGATAGAGCAGTTATATCAGAAATTAGTAATGCTAAAAATGAAATGCTAGAACCTGATATGTATAAACTTAGAACAAATGGTGAAATAAGAAAAGAAACAATTGCACAAGTATATAGCTTATATCAGAGAAAATTAAAAGAAAATAATGCAATAGATTTTGACGATATTATTAATTACACAATAAAAATATTGTCAGAAAATCCAGATGTGCTAGATTATTATTCTGAAAAATTTAAATATGTTTTAGTAGACGAATATCAAGATACAAACAAAGCACAATTTACTTTAATATCAATACTTGCAGCTAGACATGGAAATATAACAGTTGTTGGAGATAATGATCAAGGAATATACTCATTTAGAGGTGCCGACATAAGTAATATTTTAAATTTTGAAAAAGATTTTCCTGGAACAAAAATTATAAAACTAGAACAAAATTACAGATGCACTCAAAACATATTAGATGCTGCAAATGCAGTAATAAAAAACAATGAAACAAAATATGAAAAGAAATTATGGACAGAAAATGGAAAAGGTTGCATGATTAACATATATAGAGGAAATGACGAATATGATGAAGCAAACTTTATTGTTGAAAATATAAATAGACTACGTAGAGAAGAATACATGAAATATAATGACTTTGCAGTTTTATACAGAATGAATAGTCAATCACGTAGTATTGAAGATATTTTAAGAAGAGAAAATATGCCATACAAAATTATAGGTGGTCTAAAATTCTATGAAAGAAAAGAAATTAAAGACATTATTGCATATTTAAGATTAATACAAAATACATCAGATAATCTAAGTTTAGTAAGAATAATAAATGAACCAAAAAGAGGAATTGGAAAAACAAGTTTAGATAATGTAGAACAAATAGCAATAGATTCAGAAACATCAATGTATGATGTAATAAAAAGAGCTGATGAATTTGGACTTAATAGAGTATTTTTAAATTCAAGAGAATTTATTTCACAAATAGAAGAACTAAGAGCTAAAAAAGATAATATAAAAATATCTGATTTAATAAAAGAAACTTTAAATAAAACAGGATACACAAAAGCATTAGAACAAGAAGATACAACAGAAGCGGAAACAAGACTAGAAAACTTGGAAGAATTTTTAACAGTAGCAATGGAATTTGAAGAAGAAATTGCAGAAAATTCTTTAGAAGAATTCTTAGAAGGAATAACATTATCAAGTGATATTGATGGAGCAGATGATACTGAAGATTCTGTAACACTAATGACATTACATAGTGCAAAAGGACTTGAATTTCCATGTGTTTTCCTAGTTGGAATGGAAGAAGGAATATTCCCAGGTTATAAATCAATTGGAGAACCTAAAGAATTAGAAGAAGAAAGACGTTTATGTTATGTTGGAATAACAAGAGCAAAGCAAAATTTATTTATAAGCTGTGCAAAACAAAGAACAATATTTGGTTCAACAAGTTGTAATCAAGTTTCAAGATTCATAAAAGAAATACCAAAAGAATTGCTAGAAGGATATGATGAAACTTTTGAAGAAAAAAGCAATTCATATGAAGATTATCAATATGAATGGAAATATGGTCCAAAACAGGTTAATACATATAAAATAGATAATATTAAAGAAATGCAAAAAACAAAACCACAATTTGCATTTAGAAGTGCAGAAAGCTTTTTAAACAATTTAAAAAAGCCAGAGAATACTATAGATACTAGCATATATAGAGCAGGACAAAGAGTATATCACAAAAAATTTGGTGAAGGAAAAATAAATTATGTAGAACCAGAAGGAGATGACGTTAAGGTCGATATAGAATTTGACAAAGTTGGACATAAAAGATTAATGGCTAAATATGCGGGATTGGAAGTTTTAGACTAAAAATGCAAAAAATATATTTCTTTTTAAAAAGATTATATGTTATAATATGTTAATATAAAATGAGGTGATTTAATTGAATCAAATAATGGACCATAGTGGACCAAAAAAAGCTAGAATGCAAATCCAAAATCCCGCAGAAACACAAAAAATTGTCAAAGTTTATGCAATGATTTTAATTGTAATATCAATAGCTTTTATATGTAAAGCTGCATATTCATTAACAGGAAACAAAAAAATTCAAAAAGGTTTGGAAGCTTATGAAAATAGTGAACCTGTAATAACACTAAATGCAGATCAAGATATAATAACAATAAATGTATCAGCCAATAAAGCAATAGAAGAAATATCATATCAATGGTATAGAGGAACTGCAAGTGTTGAAGATATAAAACAAATAATGAATAATGTAAATGAAGACGAAGAAGAAGAAAACAATGATGATGAAGAAGTGTCAGAAGAAAACCAAAAAATAGTAAAACTAGGAAATGCTATTACAGAAAAAGGCACTGGACAAAATAGTATGATAGTTTCTAATATTGGAATACCTAAAGGCAGTTCAACATTATATATTAGTATAAAAGTCCTTGGAAACTCAACACCATCAGAGTACATACAATATTATCAAACTGATGTAGGTGTTGATAAAATTGCACCAGTAATAAACGTAAAACTACAAGGTAAGAAATTAGTAGTTACAGCTAAAGATGAAACTAAGATAGATTATATAACATATTCGATAAATGACGGAAATGAGCAAAAAGTTAGTAAAGTAGAAAGTGACGAAAAAACAATAATAGCAGAAATAGAATTAGACGAAAATGAGCAAGAAGAATTAATTAAAATATGTGCAGTTGATGCAGCAAAAAATTCTGCAATATACAGTAAACCATATAGTGTATATGTAGGAGTTCCAAAAATAACATTATCAGCAGAAGATGACTATAGTAAAATATATGCAAAAATTACATATCCAAAGGGAATTAAGAAAATAGAATATTCTGTAAATGGTGAAACTAAAACAAAAGAATTTGACAATCCAGCAGAACATAAAGAAGAAACAATTGAAATACCAACAGTAGAAGGAGACAACCAAATAGATGTAAAGGCGTATGCAGACGAAGAAGAAGTTTATGGAGAAGCATCTGGAGAATGTTCATATAATCCTAGATAAAACATTAATTAGAAAAGACGGAATTAATCCGTCTTTTTTATATAATAGGAAAGTGCTCCGCATTTCCTATTATATAAAGGCTTCGCCTAATTTGCACACAAATTTTTTAACAAAAATTTGG
>CANQAH010000040.1 GCA_947588885.1 uncultured Clostridia bacterium | reverse complement strand
AAAAATTTGGCGCATAGAACAAAGACGCGGACTTTGCAATAAATTTATATAGTATGACATATAAAAATGTCCGCTTTGTTCTTAGAATAGTAGATTTAATTTATTGACACTATATATTTTTATTGAATTGCAATATAATCAATTTGCCAGTCAAAAGCACATATTTCTTTTGAATTAAGAATTAGTTGCATAGTGTTTGAATCTTCTTCTATTAGAAGAGTTATTTGTTCATTTGTATCATTATATAAATATTTTTTAAATCCGAAATCTATTGCATTTCCTTTAGTTTCTTTACTTAAATAAACAACGTCATTTTCATCTACTAAATTTATGATTTGGCTATTTTCGATAAATTTATAAATTAAATAATAGCTATCACCAGAATTTATTTGATTATATGAAAGTGAATTGCTGCTTAGTGTAACACTTGTACGAATTTCTCCTTCATAACTTTCAGAATCACCAGTTTTTGTATATATAATACAATCTTTACCAGTATCATTTTCTATTACTGGAATGTTTGTGTTCTTATTTGCAGTAAATTTTATAATAGTATCTTCTTTCATACTTGAAAGTTTTATTGTATCAGTCCAAGTTTCTTCAATAGTTTCTTTACCATATGTAATATCAAATAATTTTTTCATATTATCATCTGATGTATCTTCAACAATTTCTGATGTCATAGAATTTATAATTTTACAATCATATATTTTATTATCATCATTGGAATACGTTAATCTTAATTTTATATTATCTTTATAATCGTATAGATTTGATGGCAAATTAAATTCTGAAGCATTAATATATATAGGTGTATTTTCATCTAGATTTACGGAATATTGACAGTTTCCATTATTGTTCATTACACCACTGATTGAGAAGTCTCCTGTACTAGCGTTAGCATTATCAATATTATTTGCTGTGCTATTTTCGTTTGTCTGATTAATGCTTGAATTACTAAGATCGTTGTTATTTTTATCTTTTTTGTTTATTACATTTATAGTAACAACTATACCTATAATTACTGCCACAATAAAAATGGCTAATATAATGAATATAATTTTTTTATTTTTCATTTTTTACTCCTTTTATTTTTTATGATTTAAAATAATATAAATTTATTATACAACAAATTACATTTTAAATCTATATGAATTAATTATTGAAAATGTAAATGGAAAGAAGAGAGCTAAATATTAAAATTATCTATAATTTAATATAATAAAAAAATAAATGTAAATACTTTTGGGGATTTTTAATTTATTTGTTTTAATTCACCAGATTCGTAAAATTTAAGAAGCTCTTCTAAATCTGCAATTTCAGATTTTAATCTTTTTCCTATATCTGTATCACCAACAAGTTTTCGTTGTGTGCCTGTTTTTCTTACAATTAATTCTGAAATTATATCTATTTCTTCAACTATAGATTTATTAACTGATTCAAATGGTTTGTTTTGGCTAAGAAGTAAACCATTTGAGTTATATGTTAATATGTATCCTGCATTTCCTGTGGCCTTTTGATAGCTCTTTGCAAAACCACCGTCAATGACTAATAGTTTTCCGTTTCCTCTAATAGGACTTTCACCATCTTTAGCTTTTACAGGCATATGTCCATTTACAATATGAGAATCTTTTTCTGATAAACCAAACTCATTCAAAATTTTATCGCAGATTTCTTCATTGTGAGTCAATGTGTAGTAAGGATTTTTAATTTCTCTACTCATTTCTTTATCTTTTACAAAATAGCTTTCAAATGTTGCCATTTTATCTTTACCAAAGAATGGAGAGTCAGGACATATCCATAAATACCACATAATATCTAATAAGTCTTCATCTATGTTTTTTCTATTTAACCAAATTTTATTTATAGTTTCATTTATAACATCTAGGTATTCTTTTCCTTTTAATGTTTTACCTAAAAATTCAACTTCTTTAAATTCTCCATCTTCAGTCATAGGAATGCAAGCATGAAATAGAAGATTTGAATTGAAAATTTTATATAGAGAACCTTTTGTACAGAAAAAATTGATATGGTCATTAAGCTTCTGACTGTTTTTAAAAGATTCACAAAGTCTATCAATTATTTCTTGTTCTTGAGGTGATAACTGGTAAATATTATTTGGGTTTAGAGTAGGGAAGTTTGTATCGTTTATTTCATATTTTTTATTATCTATAACTACATATCCTTTTTTCAAATTCATTTTATCTAATAATAGACGATTATCTAAATGATACTCAGGATGTTTTTTTATCATTTGTCCTTCAAGTTTAAATTGAATAATTGTTATGGCTTTATGAATTTTTGCAATGCTAACTTTATCACTTTCATCATATTTTGATTCATCAAAAATTTTAGGGTAAAAATTTTTACATTCATCATTTTTATAAGTTTCCATAGCAAAAGTTGATAAAGGTCTAATATTAATTCCATATGCATCTTCAAGAATTGCAATGTTGTTATATCTTGCACAAATTCTTACTACTGTAGCAATACTTGATTTATTGCCCAATGTTGCGCCAGTCCATAAAATATCATGATTACCCCATTGGATATCTAAACTATGAAATTCTTTTAATTTTTCTATGACAAGATCAGGATGCATTCCTCTATCAAATACATCACCAACAATATGTAAGTGATCTATTGCCATTCTTTTTATTAAGTTAGAAAGTGCAATTATAAAATCCTCTGCTTGATTTAAATTTATTATTGTATTAATAATTGCTTTATAATATTTTTCTTTGTCTTTTTCATTCCAGTTAGGTGTGTTAAGAAGTTCATCTATTACATATTGAAATCCACTTGTAATTGCTTTTCTAACTTTTGATCTTGTATATTTGGAGCTTACTTTTTTAGCTACTTCAACTAAACGATACAATGTAATATTGTACCATTCATTTAAATCTTCAACTTCTTTTTTTATAAGCTTTAATTTTTCTTCAGGATAATAAATTAATGTAGCAAGTGTTGCTCGTTCTTTTTTTGTAATTGTATTTTCAAAAATATCATCAATTTTGCTTTTTATAATACCAGCACCATTATTTAAAATATGTTCAAAAGGCTCATATTCACCATGTATATCACTAAGAAACATTTCAGTGCCTTTAGGTAAATTAATTATTGCTTGAAGATTAATTATTTCTTCAGCAACTTCATAAATATTTTTGTATTCCTTGCTAAGTAATGTTAAGTATTTTAATTTATCATAATTATTTTCCATATTAAACATCCTTTTTGTGAAAAATATATCATATTATACTATATTTTAGCATGTTTTGCTACTATTTAGATGTATACTATTGAAAGATATAATTGATTAACTTGTGAAATAAGATAAAATATATTATAATATAAATATAGTGCGGGTGTAGTTTAATGGTAGAATCCCATGCTTCCGACCTGGTGGTCCGGGTTCGATTCCCGGTACCCGCTCCAATTTAATATAGCTTATGGGAAGAATTACACAATAATAATTTTAATTCCGTGGAATCCCACAGAATTAAAATTGATGAAGTTGGTTATAATCGTTTTACAATGACTACAAATCGTTGGAAAAGAGAATTTAACAGCATTGGAATGACTGCTAAAGAGTGAAAAGAGAAAAATCCAAATTTGGAAGGCAATATGAGGGATTATGAAAATATTCTACAGTTAGTAATTTTAATAAATTTAGAAAATCTAAATGCAGAAATGATAAATCAGGGAATTGAACAAAAAAAAGACTTGAGAGATTAAATGAAATAGCTAAAAGGCAATATGAAATTTTACAAGCTCATAAAGGGATTAAAAGAATAGGAAATTTAGATAGCAATATGCAAAAACTTTTAGAAGAAAAATAAGAATAAAATAAGAAAGACATTTATGCAAATATTTGTCTCTCTTATTCTATTAACATTTTAAAGTAATCAAACGCTTTTATTTTAATCATCATTAATTTCAGCCAATTTAACAGAAAGATTCTCTAAATTAACTATATATGTTATATAATCATCTCCTGTTGAAATTACTAAAGTATTATCAGCTTTTGATACATTTGCATATGTAACATAATTATCTACATTAGTATCATCTATATTAAGTTTTTCTAATTTGGCGTCTAATTTTTTTAATATATTCTCAAATCTATCAACTATATATAAATTTTTTTCATTATCTATTGCTATAAAATACATAGATTCAGCTCCTGCAATTTCTTTAACCCATTTTTTAGTACTAAAATTATATAGATTTTGTTCATCACTTATATTGATTTCTTTAATAATATATAGAGAATTATTAGATGAAGTGTTTTTTGTGTGATCTTCTATACTAACAGTTTCTGATACCTTATTTACTTTATCTTGTAATTCATTTATAGTTCCATTTAAATCATTTACTTGTTCTTGAAGGTCTGTGGATTTTTGAATTTCTATTGTCTTATCAGTGTTAATTTTATAAATAAATATTCCCATTATTATTACGATTATTGCTAGTAATAGAAGAAATGTTGATAAACTTATTTTTGTGACTTTTTTTTCTTTCATTTTCACACCACCTTTCTTTTGTTAAACAGCTTATATAATTAAACTGTATCATATATGTTATTTTTTGTAAATTTTTGAATTTTTTAGTTTATTGCTTGTTATTGATAGATTAAAAAATTTATGTTAAAGTACTATTAATAAATCGAATTATATAAGGAGAATTCGAAACAAAGTATATAGTTTTTTAGCATACCTGTTTCGTAATTGCTCCAAGATAGATGTCTTTATAGGATTTAATTATGCTATAAGGATATTTTTATATAATAGGAAATGCGCAGCATTTTCCTATTATATAAAGGCTTCGCCCAATTTGTACACAAATTTTTTAATAATAGAACAAAGACGTGGACTTAAAAATGTTATAAATAGCGAAAATGTTAATAATGTCTGCTTTTGTTCTAACAAATTAAATGTGTTAAATAAAAAATACTAATTTTGACAATTTTATGTAAACATGATACAATATAAAATGCAACAATTAATTAAAAAGGTTAAAAGTAAGGAGGTTCTATGGAAACGACAAAAAGAGCTATGCTTCGGTGCAGCAAAGAGATGAAAGAGAAACTTTTTTACGATGATCCTACTGAACTGATGGTAGACATTATGAAGCAGAACGGCGAATTGCTGAAGGTGGCCATTTTCGATGGTGAGTCTGTTAAAATCGGCGGATTATACACAGACACTTTAAGCAATGTAAGAATCAACCGGCTGCCGAGAGGTGGATATTGTACCTCATTGGTTGACCGTGATATGCTCAATCAGCGCTATGGAATCCTGAAGAAGATGCCAATCCGGTATGAGGATGCTGTATTCTACAGAGGAGAGGTATATTTTCTGGATTTTGAAACGGGCGTAATCGAGGAATGCCAGCTGGTGGCGTGGAATGATTCAGGGTACTATTCGCAGTTTGAGATCGTGAAGAAGAATGGAGAGAAGGTAAAGCTTTCTGCTAGTGTTTATGAGACGAGTTTTGTCTTTATCGAAGCGTGAGGACCCTTTTAAGCAGCACTAGAAATAGTGTAATCTTAGTAACTGTAAACGTGGTGATTTTAAAAACTACAAGCCTTTTTAGTGGTGGCATACCAAGTGTGTGCCGCCATTTTTTGTTTTTATATGGAAATTAATATTATACTACATACTACCCAAAGGGAATTTTTCAAAAATCATTGTCTAAAGATGTAAATAGTATGCTACAATATTTATGAAATAGGAGGATTAGCAATTGATTTTATAATTATTATGTTTTATAGAATAAATTGTAGATAGAGAATGAGAAAAAAGAAAATAATTGTAGTTGGAATTATTATAATATTTATAATTTTAATGTTTGATCAATTGAGTAAAGCTTATATGATTGGAAAAAAGATAAATATTATTGGAGATTTTTTTAAGTTAAATTATACTGAAAATAAAGGTATTGCTTTTGGAATAGAAAGTGATACTATTGTTATACCGACGATGTTAAACATTTTGATATTTGTTGCTATAATAATTTGTATAAAAAAATATAATCCTAAAATTTTGATTCCATTATTTTTTATATTGGCTGGGGGAATTGGAAATTTAATTGACCGATTATTTAGAGGTTTTGTAATAGATTTTATAGATATTAATTTATGTAATTTTCCAATTTTTAATTTGGCTGATATTAGTGTAACATTTGGTGTTTTGGTGATTTCGTTTTTTATATTAAATTCAATGGTTAAGAAAACAGAGGAGTAATATTACTATTGACAAAATGTGATATATACTATAAAATGTTAGTGTCCTAACAAAAAACGACGGGTGATAAAATGGAAGAAAAAAGCATAGGGCTAGAAATAAAAAAACTAACAGTGTTGATGAAAAGAAATATGGAAAAAGAAATAGGTTGCTATGATAACTTAACAGGTAATCATAGCTATATTTTGGGCTTTTTATATGTTAATAGCCAAAAAGACATTTTTCAAAAAGATATTGAGAAAGTTTTTTCAATTAGAAGGTCAACTGCTACAGGTATATTAAATATAATGGAAAAGAATAGTTTAATAGAAAGAGTGGCTTGTACGGAAGATTCTAGAATGAAAAAAATTGTGCTAACAGAAAAAGGAAAGCAGATACAAAAAGAATCTTTTGAAAAAATAAAAAAATTTGAAAAGAAGTTAAAAGCTAATTTAACAGAAGACGAATTGAATCAATTTTTTATAATTCTTGATAAGATAAGAAGTAATATAGAAATTTAAAAAATAGAGTTAAAGACAAAAATTTTATAAAAGGAGAGATATACATGATAAAAAAATTAATGAGCTGTATAGGAGAATTCAAAAAAGCAACTATTTTAACTCCAATTTTTGTTGCTTTTGAATCAATTCTAGATGTTGTTATTCCATTTTTAATGGCTTTATTAATTGATAATGGTATAAATAAAGGCGATAATGCCGTGATAATTGGAGTAGGAGTAGCACTTGTTGCCTGCTCTTTGATTGCTATGTATTGTGGTGTTAAGTCAGGAAGATATGCAGCACGAGCTAGTAGCGGTTTTGCAAGAAATTTAAGAAGAAAAATATATCAAAATGTACAAGAGTTTTCTTTTTCTAATATTGATAAATTTTCAACATCAAGCATTGTTACAAGATGTACAACAGATGTAAATAATGTTCAAATGGCTTTTCAAATGTTGATAAGAGTTGCAATTAGAGCACCATTAATGCTTTTATTTTCTTTGTTAATGGCATTTTTCATAGATGCTAAACTTGCACTTATTTTCTTAGTTGCTATACCTATTTTGGGATTAGGTTTTTATTTTATTGCAACAACTGCACATCCTATATTTGAAAAAGCAATTAAGATATATGATGATTTGAATAACACAGTTCAAGAAAATGTAAGAGGCGTTAGAGTTGTAAAATCATTTGTAACAGAAGATAAAGAAATTGAAAAATTTAATAAAACATCTGATGAAATCTATAAACAATTTGTTAAAGCTGAAAAAATTGTTGCATTGAATAATCCATTGATGCAAGTAACAGTAAGTACGATAATTGTTCTTCTTTCATGGTTTGGTGGTAGAGCTATAGTATTTGGAGAACTTACAACTGGAGAATTTACAAGTCTTGTATCTTATGCTATGCAAATATTAATATCACTTATGATTTTATCTATGATTCTAGTTATGATTATGATTTCAAGAGCTTCTTGTGAGAGAATTGTAGAAATTTTAGATGAGAAGAGTGATTTATGGAATAAAGAAAAAACAGTAAAAAAGGTAAAAGATGGTTCTATTATTTTTGAAAATGTGAATTTTAGCTATGTAAATGATGAAAACAAGTTATGTTTAAAAGATGTAAATGTACAAATAAAATCAGGAGAAACTGTTGGAATAATAGGAGGAACAGGTTCATCAAAATCTACTTTTGTTCAACTAATTCCTAGATTATATGATGTAACTACTGGAAGTGTAAAAGTTGGTGGAGTAGATGTTAGAGATTACGATTTAAAATCATTAAGAAATCAAGTTGCAATGGTACTTCAAAAGAATGTGTTATTTTCAGGAACTATTAAAGAAAATTTGAGATGGGGAAATGAAAATGCAACTGATGAGGAGATTGAAAAGGTATGTAAACTAGCTCAAGCAGACAGTTTTATTTCTCAATTTCCAGAAAAATATGATACATATATAGAACAAGGTGGAACTAATGTATCTGGTGGTCAAAAACAAAGATTATGTATTGCAAGAGCTTTACTAAAAAAACCTAAAATTTTGATCTTAGATGATTCTACAAGTGCTGTTGATACAAAAACAGATAGCTTACTTAGAAAAGCTTTTAAAGAAGAAATCCCTAATACTACAAAATTAATAATTGCTCAAAGAATTTCTTCTGTTCAAGATGCTGATAAGATCATTGTCTTAGATAATGGAAAAATAAATGGAATTGGAACACATGAAGAGCTTCTTTCTTCAAATGAAATATATCAAGAAGTATATTATTCTCAAGTGAAGGGAGGCGAAGAATAGTGGAAAAAAACAATATAAGAAAAAGGCCTAAGATTGACTTCAAAGTTTTGGGGAGAGTAATAAAATACACATTAAAATATTATAAATTTAGAATAGCATTAGTTCTTATTTGTATGATTTTAGCAACATTGTCATCTGTTGCTGGTAATTTGTTTTTACAAGTTTTGATTGATGATTATATAGTTCCATTGACACAAGTTGATAATCCAATATTTACTTCGCTTTTACATGCTATAGGCATAATGGCAATTATATATATAGTTGGAGCAATTTCTAGCTTTTTACAAACACGAATAATGGCAACAATTACAGAGGGAACATTAAAAAAGATTCGTGATGAGATGTTTGTAAAAATGCAAAGATTACCAATAAAATATTTTGATACACATACTCATGGTGATATAATGAGTCGTTATACAAATGATACAGACACATTAAGTCAAATGATTTCTCAAAGTATACCACAAGCACTTACATCAATAGTTACAATAACAACAGTTTTTGTATCAATGGTATTTACAAATATTTATTTAACATTAGTCGTTGTTTTTTCTTTAGCACTTATACTTTTAGTTACAAAAAAGATTTCAACTAAGAGTGGGGGATACTTTATTAAACAGCAAGAATCTGTTGCAAAAGTAAATGGTTATGTTGAAGAAATGATTAATGGACAAAAGGTAGTTAAAGTATTTTGTTATGAGGATAAAGCAAAAGAAAAGTTTGATAAATTAAATGATGAACTTTGTGAAAATGTTTATAATGCTAATAAATTTGCAAATGTCTTAATGCCTATTAATGGAGCTTTAGGAAATGTTCAATATGCTCTTATTGCTATAGTTGGCGGATTACTTGCTGTAAATGGAATAGGAAATATTACGGTTGGATTAATTGTTTCATTTTTACAGCTAAGCAAAACTTTTATAAGACCGATAAATCAAGTTTCTCAACAATTAAATGCAGTTGTAATGGCATTAGCAGGTGCAAAGAGAATATTTGAATTGATGGATGAAAAGCCAGAGGAAGATAATGGATATGTTACTTTAGTAAATGCTAAATATGTAAATGATGAATTAACAGAAACTGATGAAGAAACAGATTTATGGGCATGGAAATATTTACATCATGACGGAAGATTAGAATACATAGAAGTTAAAGGTCATATTGAATTACATGATGTTGATTTTGGTTATGAAGAAGATAATATAGTTTTACATGATATAAGTTTGTATGCAAAACCAGGACAAAAAATTGCTTTTGTTGGAGCAACTGGAGCAGGAAAAACTACAATTACAAATTTAATAAATCGTTTTTACGATATTGAAGATGGTAAAATTACTTATGATGGAATTAATATAAACAAAATAAGAAAAGATGATTTGAGACTTTCACTTGGAATGGTTTTACAAGATACAAATTTATTTACAGGAACAATCAAAGAAAATATTAAATATGGAAAAGATGATGCAACAGATGATGAAGTGATTGAAGCGGCAAAACTTGCAAATGCACATGATTTTATTATGAGATTACCACAAGGATATGATACACCAATAGCAGGTGATGGTTCTAGCTTATCTCAAGGACAAATTCAATTACTTGCTATAGCTAGATGTGCACTGGTTAATCCACCTGTAATGATACTTGATGAAGCTACATCAAGTATTGATACTAGAACAGAAAAAATTGTTCAAGAAGGAATGGATAAACTTATGGAAGGAAGAACTGTTTTAGTAATTGCACATAGATTATCAACAGTAAGAAATGCAAAAGCGATTATAGTTTTAGATCATGGTAGAATTATTGAAAGAGGTACTCATGAAGATTTAATTAATCAAAAGGGAACTTATTATCAATTATATACAGGTGCATTTGAATTAGAATAAGATAATAAAATGAAGAAAGAGGGCACAAGAGCGCCCCCTTTACTTCTTTACCTCCGATCTTATGTTAAGCTGCTTCAGCAGATAGTTTTAGATTATTATGTATCCTCCTTCAACTTCTTTTATTTTTACTTCTTCGAAGTCTTCGACGAAGTAGGAAGATCTTATTTTCTCGATCTGTTCTTTGCTGGGCGAGAACTGCCTGCAGTAGCAAGCTACAATTTCTTGGGCTTCAAAAGCCATGCCATAACTATAGTTACCGTAATCTTTTCCCAGGGTCTCAACCATCAGATTCAAATGATCCCCGATGCTGTCTACTTTTAAACACGATTGATTCACATTTTTTAATGTTTCTTCAATGTGTTCACAAACGTCGAAATCTTTTTTTGTCAGATATGCTTTCACGAGATATTCCTCGTTTACAGCACATAACTGTTCCGCAATGAGCGTATAATATGAATAACACTCACTTGGGAGATATGTGATTCCGATAAAGCTGGCCACTTTCGCTGCCATGTATTCAGCCATTCCATCGTCAATCATAGTCTGATTCTCACTTATGAACCCTATATAGTGCATAGTTTCATGCAGATATGACGATATAATATATTCGGGATAGTCGGTAAATATACATTCATTGATGTTTATATAGCTTTTACCTTTTTCTGTATATCCTCCGGTGAAACCGTCTCCGCTGACTTTTTGTGAAAAGACTCTGATTGCCATTTTCTCGAGTTTTTTGCTGACATCAATGTCATACTCGAATTTAAAAAATTCTGATATACCTCCTTTTAGGTCATTAAGAGCTGCATTTAGCTCTTGGCTAATTTGGTAGTCAGATTCCTTTGTTGGTTCATCATCTTTTGCTTCTTCTAGTTTTGCATTGATGATTAACCGTACTTCTTTCTGTTCCCAGAAACTTTTTTTGCTGCAGCCGCCTGCCAGAAGGCAAAGAATACCAAGCAGAATAACACAGATTTTTTTCATTTTTTTTCCTCCTATGATGTGATGTAAAACATGTTGCGGGTTACTATATAAGATGAACAGTCAAAATTATTTGACTGGAAAAAAGAATATAAAATACCATAATATTATTATACCATAAGCATTTGGGAAAATCAAATTAGATAGATTCGGGGGTGAGCTTGATTTTAAAAAAATTTAACTGTAAAATAAAAATGTAATTTAAATGTAAATTTTTATTATAGTAAAAGTGATATTTATATATATTAAAAAGGAAAGATATAACAATAAATTTTGGGAGAAGATAATGGAAAAACAGGAGATAATACCAGTTTTTTTAGGAGCTGGAATATCTACATATAATTTGGCAAGATTTTTTTATAAAGAATATAATGTAAAATCTTATATTTTTTGTAAAAATTATACAGAAATAACTAATAATAGTAAATTTGTAAATCATATAATTTGTAAGGATATGACGAAAAATGCCAGATTTTTATATTATTTAATAAAATTTGGAAAAGAACATGTAGGAAAAAAATTATTTCTTATGTCAAATTCAGATGAAATGTCAAATAAAATAATATATAATTACCAATACTTAAAAAAATATTATATATCACCATGTATTAGCAAAGAATTAGCTAGAAGTCTTGAAAATAAAGAGAGTTTTTACAAAATTTGTGAACAACATGGATTGGATTATCCAAAATTTATTACAATTGCAAAAGAAAATTATAGTAACTTTACAATTCCATTTGATTTTCCCGTTATTATTAAACCTACAGAAAGTATAGAATATTCTTTTTTGAAATTTGAAGGAAAAAGAAAAGTGTATAAATGTTATAATCATAAAGAAGCAAAAGAATTTGTTGAATTAATTTATAATAGTGGTTATTCATCTAATTTAATATGTCAGGAATATTTAGACGGAGATGATGACAATTGTTTTGTTTTAAATACGTATTCTTCTAAAACAGGAAAAGTAAAATGTATGGCATTAGGAAATATTTATTTGCAAACTCGTCATCCTAGGCATATAGGAAATTATATAGCGATTAAGTCAGTGTATAATAAAGAATTATGTGTTAAAATAAAAAAATTTCTAGAAGATATTAAATATATAGGTTTTGCTAATATAGATATGAAATATGATGCAAAAGAAAAAAAGTTTAAATTATTTGAGATTAATTTAAGATTAGGAAAAGCTTCATCATATTGTTTTCCAGCAGGTTGCAATATGATAAAAGTATTTGTTGAAGATTATATAGAAAATAATAAAAATGAACAATGCTTGTATGCGGATAAAGAAATTTTATGGACTTTGATTAATCCTAATAAATTAAAAAAGTATATAAGTAATTCAGAATGTATTAAAGAAATTGATGAATTGAAAAAACAAAAAAAGATTTTTTATCCTTTAATTTGTAAAGAAGATATGAGTATAAAAAGATTAATATCAGCTTACAGTATGATGAAAGAGGAAGAACATTGTCTAAAAAAATACTATAAATCTTGAGATAAATGATAGTAGTTATGATTTTATGAATAAAAAAAGTAACTTTTAATGAATGAAGTTGCTTTTTTTTTGTATAATAGGAAAGTGCTGCGCATTTCCTATTATATAAAGGCTTTGCCACAAATCCACACAAAATTTCTTTAGAAATTTTGTGTGGATTTGTGGCGTAATTGACTTTAGTTTTCTTAGCATATATAATGACTTTGTATTTGCGAAATATAAAAATATGGAACAATTTTATGGAAAAAATAGAAG
>CANQAH010000039.1 GCA_947588885.1 uncultured Clostridia bacterium | reverse complement strand
ATAATAAACCTCTACATAAATTAAAAATATATTTCTTTTCACATTTTCTCCTATTTTTCATAATATATACCAAGCGAAAGCTAAAATATGTAAAGGATGATTTTAATGGATTTTGAAAAAGATGTATGTCCAGTAGTAAATGTTGATGGATTTATTGAAAAAGGTAAACAATTTGATATGGAAATAATTGTTCCAGAAGATGACAGAAATGTTATATATGGTGTCTTGAAAAATAAACATGGTGACCCTATTTCTGATGCTGTTATAAAATTAATTGAAATTGTTGATGATTGCGGCAAAAAAGAAAGACGTCCAGTTTCTCATACTTTTTCAGATAAAAATGGAGAATTTGTTTTTGGTCCTCTTTGCCCAGATAGATCTTATGAAATTCAAATATGGTCTGATAAAGTAAAACATGTTAAAGTTTGTGAAGAATGCCCATATGAAAAAAGAAATTGCTTAAAAGGAACAAAATTAGATTCTTGCCATAATAATAAATTTCCTTTATATTATAGGAAATTCGGAGAACTTTCCTATAATATAACAATAGCGGACAATTCAGAATATTTTTTATATATTGTCCGCTTTTGTTCTTTTTACATCATTCCAACTTTTTTAGCAAACTGCTTTCCTTTTCTTATCATTTTATTTTTTGTATTTCTATTCATATCTTTATACATCATCATTGCTGCAGCAGTTGCCATTGAACCCATTATCGCACCTTTTATAAATTTCATCATAACTTCCTCCTACTAAGATTTCATATTTTTATTATTTCTTTTTTTATTTTTTGTATACGATGTATAAATTTCATATATTTGAAAAAAAGCTATAATTAGCAAAAAAATTCCAAAAATTCTTTGTAAACTTTTGGTTTCTAATTTATTTGAAATAAAACTTCCAATTAAAGCTCCAATTATTCCATAAATTATAATTGTTTTTGAAATTTTAAAATTTATTTTTCTATTTTTTATATTCATTATTATTGCAGCTATTGATGTTGGAATAAAAAAAATTAAATTCGTGGCCTGTGATACATGCTGTTCAATTCCCATAAATAATGAAAGGAATAATATCAAAATTGTTCCTCCACCCATTCCTAAAGCACTTACAATTCCAGCAATAAATCCAAATATAATTTCCAATTAAATCACCATTCTTATTGCAACATAAAATAAAAATATAACAAATAAAATATTAAGTATTTGGTTATTTAGTTTTTTTAGTAAAACTGAACCAATAATTCCCCCTATAACTCCTCCCATTGCACTTTTTATTCCAATATTCCAATCAATATATTGATTTTTTAAATACATTATGCAACTTACAACCACAAGTGGAAGTATGCAAAATATCGAAGTAGCTCTAGATTCTTTTTCATCCATTTTATTTATTAGTGAAAATGTAGGAACTAATATCATTCCTCCACCTGCTCCAAATAATCCACTTATCAGTCCAGAAAGAAATCCAATTATCCTATTTTTCATATTATTATTTTCTTCAAAATTTTTTTATTTTATGCAAAAAAAATTTAAAAAAACTAAAATCATTATAATTTTGAAGATGACTTTTTTTGCTCCTTACTGGTCGTGATTTGGCGGCTGTGAGCGTATGTTTAAATTTTGAGGAAGACGTATTCGCCAAACACTTCCCAAACTGCGCGTCGCTGCAAAAAGTAACCATTCAAAATTATAATAAAACTAGAATTCTTTTAATTTTAAATAATTACTTCTTTTAAAAAGAACAAAGCGGACAATATGTAATCTGCAAAAAGAAAAATTATCATGAATTGTCCGCGTCTTTGTTCTGTGTGCCAAATTTTTGTTAAAAAATTTGTGTACAAATTGAGCGAAGCCTTTATCTTATAGGAAATTCGGAGAACTTTCCTATAAGATAAAAACGGTTATTAAAAAAATTAATAACCTTCTTCTTTTTTTATTTGAAATTTTTTTCATCAATATTTTCATCTGGAATAAAATATTTTGTCCCAACCATTTTATCTGGTAAATATTGTTGCTCCACATAATGACCTGGAAAATCATGAGGATATTTGTATCCTTGCCCATATCCAAAATCTTTCATTCCCTCTGCCGGAGCATTTCTAATATGCATTGGTATTGTTCCAGTGTCTTTACTAGAAACATCACTCAAAGCCTTATCAATAGCTAAGTATGTAGCATTTGATTTTTTTGATAGAGATACATAAACAGCCGCTTCTGATAATATTATCCTACTCTCAGGCATTCCAACCATAGTAACAGCTTGCATTGCTGATGTTGCAACAACTAATGCTTGTGGATTAGCTAAACCAACATCCTCAGCAGCAAGAATTACAATTCTTCTTGCTAAGAAAACCGGATCTTCACCTGCATCAAGTGCTCTTGCTAAATAAAATACAGCTGCATCAGGATCGCTACCTCTCATTGACTTAATCATTGCACTTATATTATCATAATGGCTATCTCCATCTTTATCAAACATTGATTTTTTCTTATTAAATGACTGAGAAGCAATTTCTTCTGTTATTTCAATTTCACCTTTTGCATTCATTTTTGTTGTTAAAACTGCAATTTCAAGTCCATTCAAAGCAGTTCTAACATCTCCACCAGATATTTCAGCAATTTTTTCTATAATATCATCAGATATTTTTATATTATAGTTTCCCAATCCTTCTGGGGATATTAGTGCTTTTTTTATTACTTTTATAATATCATCTTTTTTTAATGGTTCTAACTTTATTACCATTGATCTAGAAATTAAAGCTTTATTTACTTCAAAATATGGATTTTCAGTTGTTGCACCAATTAAAATAACAGTTCCATCTTCTACATAAGGAAGTAAAGCATCTTGCTGTAATTTGTTAAATCTGTGAATCTCATCAATAAAAAGTATACATTTTCCAGATGGATTCATAAGTAAATTGCTTGCTTCTGTAATTACAGATTTTATTTCAGCCACTCCAGATGTTACAGCATTTATTTTTTTAAATTGATATGATGTTGTTTCACTTATTACTTTTGCAAGAGATGTTTTTCCACATCCAGGTGGACCCCATAAAATTATGCTTGATAGCCTATCTGCTTTTATTGTCCTATATAATAATTTATCCTTGCCAACTATATGCTCTTGTCCAACAAAATCATCTAAAGTTTTTGGACGCATACGGTAGGCTAATGGTTGTTGAGTATTTGATTCCATTTTTCTCCCTTCTGATTTATACAAAACTTTTTAGCTATTTTACTTAGTTTGGTTTACAATACTCATTTATAATAAATATTTATTATAAATATTTTAATGCTTGTTTTATTATTTCTTCTGTAGATTTCCCTTTTATATCTAATTTTTCTATAACCTTTGATATTTCAGTTTTATTATATCCTAATATTTGAAGAGCTTGACTAGCTTCATCAGCAGATTCATCATTTATAATTTCTACTTTTTCCTCGGCCTTAGCGACTGCATCTTCTGTTTTTAATTTATCCTTTAATTCAAGAACTATTCTTTGAGCAGATTTAGTTCCTATACCTGGAATTTTTGTTATTGCTTTTATATCATTTGAAATAATTGCTGTTATAAATTGAGATGGTGTAATGTTTGAAAGAGCTGTTATTGCTGTTTTTGCCCCTATTCCTCCAACTTGCAATAATAGTTCAAACATTTTAAGTTCTTCATTGCTTAAAAATCCATATAAACTTATGTTATCCTCTCTAACATGATAATGTGTATAAACTTTTGTGGTTTCTCCAACTTCAGGTAATTTTGCCATACTTTGGTCTGATACAAAAATTTTATATCCAATTCCGCCTACATCTATTACTATTGAATCTTTTGCTTTTTCTTCTAAAGTTCCTTTTATATATGCATACATATTTTTCCTCCGTACCAAACAAATTTTCTTTATTCTATCATAAAATATTTTTTTTGCAATATTTTTTTATGATTTGTTTTTATTTTTTTCATCTTGTTTTTTTCTAGAAAAGTAATATAATGTTGATATTATTTAATGAAAGGATTTTTTTATGAAAGATAATATTTTAATCAAAGATCTATTTAGAAATACTGATAAATTTTTAGATAAAAAAATCAAAATTTCTGGTTGGGTTAAAACTGTTCGTGACTCAAAAAATTTTGGTTTTATTGAAATTAATGACGGCTCATTTTTCAAAAACGTTCAAATTGTTTTTAATGATTCTCTTTCTAACTTTGAAGAAATCAGAAAGCTTACTATTTCATCTTCAATTATAGTAGAAGGAACTCTTGTTAAAACTGAAAATGCAAAACAACCTTTTGAAGTTCAAGCAACTTCTGTTGAAATTTTTAGTTTAAGTGATGCTGATTATCCTCTTCAAAAGAAAAGACACACTTTTGAATATTTAAGAACAATATCACATTTGCGTCCTCGTACAAATACATTTAATGCAGTTTTCAGAGTTCGCTCAGTAGCATCATTTGCAATACACAAATTTTTCAATGAACGTGGATTTGTATATGTTCATACTCCAATAATTACATCAAGTGATTGTGAAGGTGCTGGTGAAATGTTTACTGTTACATCTTGTGATTTAGATAATTTGCCTCAAACAGACAAATCAAAAATGGATTATTCAAAAGATTTCTTCTCAAGACCTGCTCATTTAACTGTTAGTGGTCAATTAGATGTTGAAACATATGCTTTTGCTTTTAGAAATGTTTATACATTTGGACCTACTTTCAGAGCCGAAAATTCTAATACAGTTAAACATGCTGCAGAATTTTGGATGATTGAACCAGAAATATGTTTTGCTGATTTGCAAGATGACATGAATTTAGCTGAAGATATGCTAAAATTTGTTGTTAGTTATGTTCTTGAAAATGCACCTGAAGAAATTGAATTTTTTGATAAATTCGTTTCTCCTGGATTAATAGATAAACTAAACACACTTGTTAATTCTGACTTTGGAAGAATATCTTATACAGATGCAATAAAAGAACTTGAAAAAAATAACGATAAATTTGAATTTCCAGTTACTTGGGGTACTGATATTCAAACAGAACATGAAAGATATTTAAGTGAAGTTGTTTTTGGTAAACCTGTTTTTGTAACAGATTATCCAAAAGAAATTAAAGCTTTTTATATGAAACAAAATGATGATGGTAAAACTGTTGCCGCTACTGACTTATTAGTTCCTGGTATTGGAGAATTAATTGGTGGAAGTCAAAGAGAAGATAATTTAGAGAAACTTGAAACTAGAATGAAAGAATTAGGTTTAAATAAAGATGATTATTGGTGGTATTTAGATTTAAGAAGATATGGCTCTATCACACACTCTGGTTTTGGTTTAGGATTTGAAAGATTAATGATGTACATTACTGGAATGCAAAATATTCGTGATGTAATACCATTCCCTAGAACTCCAAAAAATTGTGAATTTTAATAATAAGATTTCTCTTAAGTAATTAATAGCGGACAATTCAAAAACTTTTGTGAATTGTCCGCATTTTTTTATCTTAATTCTGCTTTTAAATCTTTTTCAAGACTTGCAATTATTTTGTCCATTACTTGATTTATTTCTTCATCAGTTAATGTTCTGTCTTGTTTTCCAAATGTTAATGAAAAAGCTATACTCTTTTTATTTTCATCAATTCCTTTTCCTGTATATAAATCAAATACTTCATAACTTTCTAAACTTGAACCAGCAGATTTTTTAATTTTTGTACCTATTTCCTCTGCTGTTACATTTTTATCAATTACTACAGCGATATCTTTTTTAATATTTGGATATTTTGAAATTTCTTTATATTTCATTCTTCCAACTTTTTTACCTAATAATCTATCTAAGTCAATTTCAAGAATATATACATCTTCTTTTTCAACATTTGGATGTATTTTTCCTATAATACCAACAATGTCATTATTTACTGATATAAGTGCAGTTTGTCCTGGATGCATTTCTTCAGGAGTTTTGTTTTCGTCTTTAATAAAACTATATCTTCCATTATATCCTAAATAGTCTAAGATTTCTTCTGCTACACCTTTTACTATATAGAAATCCACTTTTCTTTTTTCTATTCCTACATAGTAATCTCCAGTCATTAATGCTCCTAATTTTTGAGTTTCTGAATACTCTTCTCCAATTTTTTGGAATGATTTACCTAACTCAAAAATACAAACATCTTTATTATTTCTAGCTTTGTTATATTCATAAATTTTGTATAAAGCTATTGATAAACTATGTCTTAGAGTATTTTTATCTTCTGATAATGGAGCTAAAAGTTTTACTGGTTCAGTATCGTCTTTTGTAAACATTTTACTGTCAGCTTCAGGAACTAAAACATAAGATAATGTTTCATTTAATCCTAAGTCTATCATTTTATTTCTAATTTGTCTTGATACTTTGTCATAACTTCCCATTTTAGGTAATATATCTGGAAGTTTTCCTTTAATATTATTTACTCCATATATACGCCCAACTTCTTCAATTAAGTCTTCTTTTATGTCTATATCAATTCTTCTACGTGGTACAGTAACATGAATAATCTCACCTTTAACTTCTGATTTAAATCCAAGTCTTCTAAATACATCTAATATATCTTTTTCTGATATTTCCATACCTAAAATTGCATTTATATTTTTAGCAGTTATATCAATTTCTTTATCACTCAAATCTGATTTATCATATTTTGCTGTTCCACCAACAACTTCACCTTCTGCATATTTTTCAAGAAAAGCACATGCTCTTTCAGCAGCCATATATGTTCTATTTGGATCTAATCCTTTTTCAAATCTGTTGCTTGCTTCACTTCTTAAAATTGAGTTTGAAGTTCTTCTAATTTTAACTGAATCAAATATTGCAGCCTCTATAATTATATTTTTTGTTTTTTCAGTAATTTCAGTTTCTAGTCCTCCCATAACACCAGCTAATCCTATTGCCTTTTCACCATCTGAAATTACTATATCTTCTGATTTTAATGTTCTCTCAATTCCATCTAATGTATATAGTTTTTCGTCTTCTTTAGCCATTCTAACTTCTAAACATCCTTTTAGACAGTCTGCATCATAGAAATGAAGTGGTTGACCTGTTTCTAACATTACATAATTGCTTATATCAACAACATTATTTATTGGTCTGATTCCTGATGCAATAAGTCTATTTTTTATAAAATCAGGACTTTCTTTTATTTCTACATTTTTTACTTTTTTTGCAAGGAAAATTGAACAGTTATCAGTATTTACTTTTACTTTAAATGAATCATTTATGTCTTCTTTATTTTCTTTATGAGTTAAGTCAATATCTTTTACTTTCTTGTCGTATATTGCACCAACTTCATATGCCATACCTAATATGCTTAAAAGATCTCCTCTGTTAGCTGTTAAATCAAAATCAATAACATTATCATTCATTTTCATATATTCTATAGGATCTTTTCCTACAGGAGCATCAAGTGGTAATTCATGAATTCCAGCTTTATCTTCTTCTTTTAAGAATTTGCTTTCTAAACCAAGTTCTGCAATTGAGCAAATCATACCATTTGATTCTTGACCTCTTATGATTCCTCTTTTTATTTTTCCACCTGGTAAATCTGCACCATCTTGAGCTACTATAACTTTTAAACCTTTTCTGACATTTGGTGCACCACAAACGATATTCAACACTTCTTTTCCAATATCTACTTTGCAGCAATGTAAGTGATCAGAATCTGGATGCATTTTACAATCAACAACTTCACCAATTATTAATTTATTTACATTTAATAATGGACCAGCTTCATCATACTCATTTCCTGCATTAGTCATATCTTCTGCTATTTTCTTAACATCTATATCTTCATCTAGATCAACGTAATCTTTCAAAAAATTAATACTTAATTTCATTTTCTTCATCCTTTCTATCAAATTGTTTTAAGAATCTTACATCATTTTGGTATAATAGACGAATATCTGTTATTCCATATTTAAACATCGCAAGTCTATCTAATCCAACGCCAAATGCAAATCCTGAATATTTATCTGGATCATATCCATTCATTCTTAAAACATTTGGATGAACAATTCCAGATCCTAAAAGTTCTATCCAACCAGTTTGTTTGCATAGATTACATCCTTTTCCTCCACATTTAAAACATGTTACATCAACTTCATATGAAGGCTCAGTAAATGGGAAATAACTTGGTCTAAATCTTAATTCTGTATTTTGACCTAGCATCTTTTTCATGAATACTTCTAGAGTTCCTTTTAAATCAGCAAGTGATATATTTTTATCAACGACTAATCCTTCAACTTGGCTAAATTGATGAGAGTGTGTTGCATCATCTTCTCTTCTAAATGTCTTTCCTGGAACTATAACTCTTATTGGAGTTTTTTCTTCATTTGCCATCATAGTTCTAGCTTGTACAGCAGATGTTTGAGTTCTTAATAAATATTCTGTAGTTATATAGAAACTATCTTGCATATCTCTTGCAGGATGTCCTTTAGGTAAATTTAATCTTTCAAAACAATATTCATCAGTTTCAAGTTCTGGTCCTGTTACAACATCATATCCCATAGAAACGAATAAGTCCTCAACTTCTTCAATTACTCTATTTAGAGGATGTTTACTACCTCTTTTAATTTTTTGGCTAGGAAGTGTAATATCAATTTCTTCACTAGCTATTTTTTTAGCTAATTCTTCTTTTTCAAGTTCTGCTTCTTTTTCTTGGATTTTAGCTTCAAGCTCTTCTTTACATGTATTAACTAATGCACCTATAATTGGTCTTTCTTCAGCAGATAAACTTCCCATTCCTCTTAAAACACTAGTTAATTCTCCCTTTTTTCCAAGATATTTAACACGAATATCATTTAATTCTTTTAAGCCTGTTGACGCTTCGATATTTTTTAGTGCTTCATCTTGAATTTGCTTAATTTGTTCTTTCAATTTCTTTCCCTCCATTTTTTTAGTTGATTCCAAAGCATTTATATAACAGAAAAGATTCAAGAACTTTCCTATTGTATAAAAAAAACATCTCATCCATAATAGGACGAAATGTTATATTTCCGTGGTACCACCTAATTTTATTAATTAAATAATTAACCTCATTATAGCTATAACGTAGCAAACGATTATACTTTTATATAATATCTCCAAAGTGAAATTTCAATTTAGTATGTATAACAAGCTCACAGCTTATAACTTGTTTTCTCTTTCTACATTTAATCTAAATTTACTTAGCTTCTTCATTGATTTTTTATATGATTTATTATTTTAACATCATTTTTGATTTTTGGCAATACCAAATTATCTAATATTTGATATTGTCCATTTTCCATTATTGTATACATATTCTACAATCATATTTTTTTCTGCTGATTCCTGACCATCTTTTTTAGTTTTATACCATACTTTAATTGTTGGTCTTGATTTAGAATAATCTTCTTGTTCGTGCTTTGTAATTTCATATGTTTCTTCAGGTTGATTTTTTGTAGAAACATAAATAACTCCATTTGATTCCTTATATATGTTTTTATATTCTTTTGTAAAGAAATCTTTAGTGATATAGTCTTGTAATTTATTTCTTATATTTTCATACAAAATGTCAGTTCTCTTAAATTCACCATTCTCGACTTTATCATATTCTTCAAATTGTTTGTTTGTTGCATATCCATAAGTTTCAAGTACAGATTGTGGATTTGCAATAATTTTTGATTTTACTTCTAAATATGAATTTAATAAATTTATTGCACTTTCTTCATTGAATTCTTTATTTCCATTTGAGATTAGGCCTTGATTTTTAGCATTATCATATGCCTCTGAACTAGTTTTTGTATACATATAAAAGAAAACTCCAATTATTGCTATTAAAATTGCTATTATTATAACTAATGTTGTCAGATTAATTGTAACAACATTATCATCTTCAAATTCACTATTTAGTTTTTTTTCTTCTATTTTTTCTTTTGACATTTGTTTTCTTTTCCTCCTCAGGTTTATATTCTTCTTTTGTGTTCATAATTTCGTTTATTGTATTAACAATATCGGCTTTTAAATATTTTTTATCTTTTTCTTTAATTTTTTTCTTTTCTTCATTTTCATAGCATTCTATTCTATTTATAATTTCAGAAAATACATTTTTTTCTATTGTTTTGCAAGGATTTATTCTTCCTAAAAAAAACCTAGTTGCTTTAGAAAAAACTCTTGGACCTTTTATATTTCTTTGAAGTTGTTGATCTTTTGACTCCATTGCTTTTCCAATTGTTAATTCTTTTTCTTCTGCTTTTCTTTTAACGTTCATTTTTATTCTGCTTATTTTTGTTTCATTTTTAGTAATTTCGTCTTGCAAATTGCAAATCTTTTCTCGTATCTCATCATCACTATTATCAACTTTGCTTTTTGCCTTATTTTCTTCTAGTATTAATTCATCTATTTGTTTCATAAGAGAAATATTTTTCTTTTCTTCCTCGAGTATTTTTAAATGATTACTAATTATATCTGCATCACACAATTCTGCAAGTTGCCTTAAGTTTGATTCATACCTTTCCATTATTTCATTTAATCTATTTTCTATTTGATTATACTTTTTTATATTCTCTAAAACTTTTCTATTTACAGAATTAATGCCAAATGTTATTGCATTTTTTTCGTTTTCAACTTTTGATATAATTATATTTTCGCTTCTTTTGTATTGTATTGCTGAATATATTATTGATACGGTCTTTGAAAGTTCTTCATATTTGGCTATTAAACTGTTAAATTCATTATTATTGTTACTTTTTTCATTTTCCACAAACTTTCTGCCCCTTTATTTTATTATTTTTCTTATATCCTTTTTAATTTTTATTTTTTCCTTTTCAATATTATCTAATAATTCTTCAAGTTCCTCGGCATTCATTAAATCTAAATTATAAACCTTATTGTCAAAAGCAAGTGTGCCTAAGCTCATAGCTTACCTCCTGTTTATATTTTATAAGCGGACTTTTATTACGTTGTCCGCTTATATTCTAAATATTTATAGTTTCCTTACCTTCTCCATTTGCTTTTACTTTGTATAATTTATATTCATAATAATTTGTTTCGATTTTATCAGTGTAATAAACCCAGTTATCAATTACACAAATATAAACATTTTCTGAACTTATATCAACAATTTTTTCTTCTTTACTTCCATTAATTTTTGATTTATAAATTGCTTTATCTTCATTTTCTTTTGTTGCATAATAAATTGTATTGTCATAAATATTGAATGTCTTTATTTTCTTTGAAATAACTTCTGTTTCCTTTTTATCTTTTATAGTTAGTTTCATTAAGTGCTCATTTGCTCTACTAATATAATAAATGTTGTTATCATTTACTTGAAACTTTCCAATTCCTTTTTCAATTTCTTCATTAGATGAACCGTCTTTTTTCATTCTTTTAAATTCATAATCTTTTGTTAAATAATATATATATTTTCCATCAATTTGGAAATAATCAATTTCTTCATCTGAAATTTGTTTTCTTTTTTCTCCATTAACTTTTACTTTTTCAATTTTATGTTCTGAATTTAAATAATAAATCCAATCATCACTGATATTTAATCCAGAATCATCAATTGTTGTATTTTCTATATTATCTACAATAACCTCTTTTTTAGAGCCGTCTGGTTTCATTTTTATAATTTGTTTTACATAGTTGCCATTTTCCTTTGTGTTGACAGCAATATAGTACAATGAATCTTCATACATCATCATAGATTTTGCATATTGATCAGAAGTAACTAATTTAGCATTTCCTTTTTTATCTATCTCATATATTCCTTTTTTTTGATTGGTATCTGATGTTCCTATAAGAGTATTACTTATATATACCTTATTGCCTTTTTGAGTTGCAAATCCAGTATTATTAAGGTTTCCTACTATTTTATCTCCGTTATTTGAATTAGCAGGAATAATTATTGAAATAACAGTTAATATTACTAAAACAACAACTATAACTGCACAAATAGTAATAAGCCTTTTCTTTTCTGGTTCTAAAGATTTAAATTTTTCTGGAATATTTGTTAGAAATTTAAATTTTTCTTTCATTTCAATACCTCTCTTTTTCTTTTGCATAAAATAATTATATATATAATGCTAAAATATTTCAACTAATTTAGTTAACATTTTAAATGATTTTTTATTATTATCCATTTGTCTCTGAATTATTTTAAATATAAAACTACTCTAAATCCTATACTTAAATTTGAAGAATCATCATGTGGTGCTCTGGTAGAAATTGGATATATATCGCCGTAATTCCAATATCCTCCTCCTCTACCTATATGTGATATTTGATGTTCTCCGTGTTGTTCAGTTGTTAATTCCCAAACATTTCCACCCATATCATAAATATTATTTACACACCATCTATCATTGCTTCCAGTTTGTGATAATCTTCCCAGTCCATCAATACTGTTTTGGTAATTTCCATAATTAGTTGATTCATCAATGTTTATTCCACAATTTCTCATCCAGTTGCAAGTTGTGTCCCAAGCAAAACTATTAATTAGATCAGTTTGAAAATAATCATTTTCTTCATACATATCCATAGCAGCATTTTTAGCTTTTTGCCAAGTTATTTGAGTCCATGGAGTAACTCCAGCTTTTGAAATTGCAAATCCCGTTTCCTCATCTTGCCCAGCTTCATATCTAGCAATATAAAAACCTTTATAATTATTTACAGAGTCATCATATTGTGTATTATAATCATTTATGTCTTTTAAGTTTAATCCTTCTATATCTTCGACTGAAACTCCCTCGCCATTATTAATAAAAATTTGTCTGGTATATGAATTTATATTTTCAACTGGAACCCATACAAATTGATTTCCATCTGTATCTTCTATAACAGCTCCACCATTTATGCTACCACCAATATAATTAAATGTTGGTGGTACTGGGATATTTCCACCATCCTCTGTTTGCGCATATGTTATTTCACCTGTAATTTTTTTCTCATGTTCTGGATCATCAATTTTGTTTTCATCAGTTTCATTTTCTGGAACTTCAGGATAATCAGTTCCATTGGTTATATTTCTATTTGGATTAAAAGTTATTGTTTCTTTTTTGTTTGTACTACTTAGTATTCCTATTATAATAAGTAATATGATTATTAAAACAATAATAACTATTCCAGCTATAAAAAAAGCGTTTTTATTTATGTTTTTAGGCATTTTTTAATCCCTTCTATATATATTATTTCATTATTGATTTATTTTACTTTATACATTTTAACTCTAACATAACTAAAAAATTTTATCAATACTTTTAATATAGAAGAAAAATAAAAAATATTTTTTATTTAAAGACATATTTATATGTCATACTATATAAATTGTCCGCGTCTTTGTTCTAAGTGCCAAATTTTTGGAACAAAGCGGACAATATATAATCTGCAAAAGAAAAAAATATCTTGAATTGTCCGCGTATTTGTTCTAAGCGCCAAATTTTTGTTAAAAAATTTGTGTGCAAATCTGGCGAAGCCTTT